>NZ_JAUBSF010000002.1:0-84403 GCF_036704615.1 Microcoleus sp. K4-B3 | reverse complement strand
GCGAGAATACGTCAAGTTTCCATTTTGATTCTCTATTCCCCGAATCAAAATTGATGTTGACTTGGTTGAGCCATTAACTAGACGACATCTTGCTGATAAAGTCGCTCCGGTAATCTTAATATTCTGACAAGAACTTTGATAACTGCTAGGAGATGTGGGTCTTGCCAAAGCAGGTTCCCTGGGAATTACAGGTAGAATTGCACCACAAGCAACAAAAGCTATTAAACTTGACGATCGACAGAGTTTCGTAAGGTAAGACATGAGTATTCTCCTTAAATCACAAATCAAAATCCCCCACTGCCACCACTGGCAATGGGGGTCAACGGATGTGATGCCTTCTGGCTTGTTATCCTACAATCCTGACTGACGAAATGCTATCGTTGAAAGCGGCGATCGCACTGGAGTTGGGATTATGTATGACCGCCGATTTGACTCATAGTAACTACTTGGTTTGCATCATCAACGAAAAACGTAGCCCGCGTTGCTTGACTTAAGCGAATCTCAAATTGGTTTTGAGTTCCTTGCAATTTTCTGTAGTTTGTATCACCGGCCATTTGAGCTGCGTCTCTCGGATTAGCCCCATCATTTTGAATCTCATTTTGAAATATGTCAAATCTATTCTGTTCAGCGTTTGTGAGTTGACCAACAAATTCCATCCTGCTTTTGTCGAAAGTCCATGCAAAAGCTTCACCTGAAAATCCAAAAAAAGTAGAACTCCAAACAAGAAATAAAACGAGAAGTAGTAAGAATTTCTCTTTCATTATTGATGACCTCCTAAATTGATAGTTTTCGGCGATAACTGAATCCAAAAAGACTTGCCCGTGTCAGAAAATTGTCCCATTACGAAAACTCATACAATTTAGAGCCAGTTAAAATTTTATTAGGGCGGTTCACTTTTATTCTGTCGTCACGGTAATATCCTCTAGAGTTAAATTTTTAATGGCTAATAGCACACCACCAAATGAACGCTGAAATTCATTTCTACCTACTCTAAGCACATTAACTTCAGTATCAGAACCACCAGCAGTCATATCACAATTACCATCGGCTTGACAATCAACGATCACTTTAGTTTGTCTTCCAAAAGCCCAGGTGGGAATTCCACTTTTTATTTCCTGTGGTGCAACTCGAAATGGACCAGCCATAAGTAAAACCTCCCAGAAGTGTTAAACCTTACTAAAATTTCACAAAAAAGCAAAATTTTTTGAGAAACAATGACGGTGCGTCTTGTTAGACTTCCTCTACTCTGTAAGACGACTCCAGTGGTCAATTTCTAATTTTTTTATCGAAACTAGAGGCTTTTGTTTTCACCTCGTCGAGTTTCGATTGAATCTCAGATTTTGTTTCTTTCGTCGTTGGTTTAACCATAATCCGAGTTGCTCAATATAATCTATACCTTTGGGAACACTTACTATAGTAGAGCTTATCCAATTCACAGGTTTTTTAAACAGTCGCTCCAACATAATTTCTGTTACCATTAACTTGCTTTTTCCACTCACAGTCTGCCTTTCACTGCTATATTTAGGCAACAATATTGCAGTTTCAGTGCCTCAGCCTGCTCACTTTCGTTGAGTTTTTATGACTTATCGATAGTGTTATTAAATTACCAGCCCGCCATAAAAGTCGTTATTGTAAATGACCTCATCTACTGGACGGGTAAAAAACTGAGATAACTCTTTTATGATTTCATGATGCGGATTTAGGGCTATCAACATTACGTTTAAAATGTGAAGAAAATGTGAGGTTCTCGTGAGGTAGATATATCCCTGATTTGTCACTCCCGAAAAGCGTTGTTTCGCACGACAGACGGCTTAAAGATAGCGGGTGTAGAGCGATCGTGTTTGCTGAAGCGCTTGCTCTGTGGGTCAGCTCCAAAATGTTGAGTGTGGAGTCATGATTTTTTACCTTATTTTTATGGGGAGCATCTCACTTTTGGACGCCCATCCCACAAAACAATCAAAATCATCCCGCAATTATGTAAGGCCTTAAAATTCCACATCTTCTCGCTCATTTTCGTCGGTTCTGGGAGTATCCAAACCTTTCGCAGCCCAGCGCATTGTCTCAATGTATTTTGCCAGACTCGCCACAGTCGGAGCCTCAAACAAATTGCTGACCGATAACTCGACTTGCAAAGCGTCTCGGATGCGAGAAATCAACTGAGTTGCTAGCAGGGAATGCCCGCCTAGTTCAAAGAAATTATCGTAGATACTAACCTGCTGTTTTCCCAAAACTTTAGCCCAAATTTTACCGATCGCCTTTTCGAGTTCAGTCCGAGGCGCTACATAATTTTCTGTTATATCCTCGCTGTCTGTATCTATATCGGGCAAGGTGCGGCGGTCTACTTTGCCATTAGGCGTCAGTGGCATATTCTCCAACACTGCATAAGTTGCAGGAACCATATATCCTGGTAACTTTTCTTTCAAAAATTGGCGCAAGTCACTTGACTTGAGATTGGGAATTTCTAATTTTTCATTAATGCCGTCAGGAATAACATAAGCTACCAAATGTTTATCGGCGGGGATGTCTTCCCTCACAATTACTACTGCTTCGCGCACTTGTGGATGCTGGCACAAAGCCGCTTCAATTTCTCCCAATTCGATGCGGTAGCCGCGAATTTTTACTTGGTCGTCAACGCGGCCTAAAAACTCGATGTTGCCGTCAACCCAATAGCGGCCTAAATCACCTGTTTTATAAAGGCTAGAACCCGATTTATTGCTAAAAGGATTAGGAATGAATGCAGCAGCAGTTAAATCAGGCTGGTTGAGGTAGCCTTTCGCCAGTCCGTCACCGCCGACGTACAATTGACCTATAACACCGATCGCCACCGGCTGCAAATCCGCATCGAGGAGATAAATTTGCGTGTTGGCGATCGGGCGGCCGATGGGGATAGATGTTGCAGTTTCGGGTACGTCTTGCACGCAGTAATAAGCCGAAAATGTGGTATTTTCTGTCGGCCCGTAAACGTGAATTAATTTAGTGGTTGGATTTTGTGTGAGAACTTTTTTAACCCATCTCATATCGGCCGCTTCTCCGCCAAACAGCAAGCAGCGCAGCGAATTAAAAGCTTGCGGTAAAACTCTAGCAATTTGTTGAAATAAGGCAGTTGTTAAAAACAAAACTGTGATGGCTTGTTGGCGCAGTTCTAAGGCTAAATCGTGAGGCGAAAGGGTAATATTAGTGCTAATTCCCGCGAGTTGAGCGCCGTTAAGCAAGGCTCCCCAAATCTCGAATGTGGCTGCATCGAATGAAGCGTTTGATGCTTGGGCTATTTTATCGCCCGGTTCTATTTTTATGTAGTTGGTGTTGAGTACCAGCCGATTTACTGCTTTGTGGGTGACAGCAACTCCCTTGGGTTTTCCTGTGGAGCCAGATGTGTAAATAACGTAAGCTAGGTTGTCTGCTGTTACGGTGTTGGCGGGATTTTCGGCGCTTTCTTTGGCTATGTCTTCCCAGTCGCGATCGAAGTAAATCACCGAGTTTGAGAAATCTCGGAAATTCTCAATCAATTTATCCTGAATTAGCAAGACTTTAACTCGAGCATCTTCCAGCATCAAGTTTAGCCGATCGCGCGGATAGCTCGGATCTAACGGTAGGTAGGCTCCTCCCGCTTTCAGTACAGCCAACATCCCCACAATTAGATCGATCGATCGCTCTGCACAAAGCCCCACTAAAACCTCCGCCCCCACGCCCAGTTTTTGTAGATAGCGCGCCAGTTGGTTGCTGCGACTGTTGAGTTCTCTGTAAGTGAGGTGCTGGCTGTCGAAAGTTAGGGCGACATCCTCCAGATGCTGCTCAACTCGCTGTTCAAATAACTGATGAATGCACTTATTTTGAGGATAATCTGTCCGAGTATCGTTCCATTCTCTGAATAATTGATTCACTTCATCCTCGCTCAATAAAGGTAAGTTAGCAATTCTTTGTTCTGGATTAGCAACAATGCTTTCCAGCAGCGTTTTAAAATGCCTCAGCATTCGGGCGATCGTAACTTCATCAAATAAATCCGTCTTGTACACAGCTAAGCCTCTGAGGCCTTCCGAATCTTCCCAATGTTCGCCGTATCTGATCCTAAAATTATCGGAAGCTTCCCACAAATACAGCTCTAAATCAAAGCGCGTTGTTTGAGTCTCCAAAGGGAAAGAACTCAACTTTAATTCTGGCAATTCTAGCTCGTCCAGCGGCGCATTTTGCAGCCCGAATACCACCTGAAAAAGCGGGTGGCGATTCAGAGATCGCTCTGGGTGCAATTCCTCGACTAGCTTCTCAAAAGGCAAATCTTGGTGAGCGTAAGCTCCCAGGGTTACTTCCCGCACCCGGCCCAAAAAATCTCGAAATGTCGGGTTTCCCGAGCAGTCTGTTCGCAGCACTAAAGTATTGACAAAAAAACCGATTAATGCTTCTATTTCGCTGCGGTTGCGATTGGCGATCGGCGAACCGACAACAATATCTTCTTGTTGCGAGTAGCGGTAAAGCAAAGTTTGAAATGCTGCGAGCAATGTCATAAATAAAGTCGCTCCTTCTCGCTGCGAGAGCGCTAAAAGTGCGTCCTTCAGCTTTTTAGGCAGTTCTAAATATTGAGTTTTTCCCCGATAATTTTGCCTAGCTGGTGCAGGGCGATCCGTCGGCAAATTTAACACAGAAATCCCGTGCAATTGCTGCCGCCAATAAGCTAGCTGATTTTCTAATACTTCACCTTGCAGCCATTCGCGCTGCCACTCGGCAAAGTCGGCATATTGAAGTGATAATTCTGGGAGGGGAGATGGCTGTTGATTTATCAAAGCTGTATAGATAGCTTCCAGTTCTCGAATTAGCACACCGATCGACCAATCATCGGAGGCTATGTGGTGCATATTTAGCAAGAGAATATGCTCGGTCTCTGTCAGCCGCAGGATGGTTACTCGCATCAGCGGCCCGGTGGATAAATTGAAAGGGCGAAGAGATTCTGCTGCGGCGAGTTTCTTTGCTTCTGTTTCCCGTTGTTCTGGTGGCAAATTTTGCAAGTCTAATACTTTTAAATTAGTCTTGAAAGCGGGAGAGATTATCTGCACTGGTTGACCTGATACCGCTGCAAAAGTGGTTCGCAAAGTTTCGTGGCGCTGCACTATTTCGTTGAATGTTTGCTCTAAAGCTGTTAAGTTGAGGGAACCAGTTAAGCGCAGTGCTGTTACTACATTATAGAAAGGGTTTTCCGGTGCGAATTGGTCGAGAAACCACAACCGCTGCTGGGCAAATGATGCCGGAAAGACAAAGACTTCGGCTTCTGAGGAAATATTCAGTTTTTGTCGATCGTTTGTAAAGGAATTGTCATAAATTTCTGATGCCATATCTATTGCTCTTGGGGGATGAGGTGTGTTAATTTTTTGATGGCGCGGGGTGGCTTTTTGAGGGTGCGATCGCCTCTTAAAACTTTCGCGAGCAAAAGATCGGAACCTTTAATATAATAAATCTGGGTGCGGGAGTGCGGGAGAGACGCGGGCAAAAGAAACCCGGTTTCTGGCCGCAGGATCGAGTTATCCGTTGAGGGGCTAGGAGTGCCACCCCCCAATCAAATTTAGTCGCAGAAGGGGTCATTAGGCTTGTGATTCGGGTGCAATCGGGTGAGTTAGATGCGAGAATTACCGGGGGCAATCCGTGGAGAGGTCAAGCTGTAGTATGATTTCTAATTGCACAAAGTGTTCTTGGGGCGATCGCAAATTTTTCACATCTCCAACTGAGCGACTACTATTGATTAAACAGTGTTCGCAATCTCTTAGATCAACTCACTATAACTTGCGACCTGATTTGGCAAAATACTTAAGAACACTGAACGTGCAGTTTAAATTAGAGGTTATAGGCTAATGGCGCAGCGGAACGTATACTCGTCAAAGGGCGAGCCAGAGGATGCACAATCAGCAGAAGAAGTCCTCCACTCAGTAATGCAAGAACTCGACGCTTTGCATGAAAATGTCAAAGGCCAGTTAAATCAGGACATTACTCGCCTGCAAACTGAAAAAAATCACCTGATTGAAGATATTGAAGACCTCCGGGAGCAATATCGCAAATTGCAGTCTCAGCAAATGGAATCTCTGTCTGGGCGATACATTCAGCAGCAGCAATTGTGGCTGAAGCAGTTGGCTCAAGTTTTGGCTCACAATTTGCAAGATTTGTTGGTGCAGCGGTTCAACGAACTCAGCGCTAACTCGGGACATTCTCTCAGCAGCCCTATCCCCAGCGGCGAGTTCCCGATACCCCTACCGCCGAGCAACTACGACGAACGGGCCTCGCAGTTGCTGGCGGCGCTGGATGAAAGGATCGATCGCAGTTTCCAGATGCTGGAACAAGATTTAACCAGTTATGAAAGCGAGCTATCCGTGCGGCTCAACAACATGAAAACCCTGGAACTGCAAGGGGAAGAGCTGTTACAAAATCTCGTAAACCGCATCAGGGAAGAACTCGAAGAAGAAGAAGAATATCTTGACAATCCTTTCGATGCTCAAGATTCCTATCCCGAGGAATCAACTAATTCTGTCCGCCCGCAACTTCTGCAGCCAACACCTGTGGAAACGCCGCGAGAACCCCTGCCGGAACCCTCTTCAGTGCCCTCTCCAGCAACCGCTAAAGCAGCTTCTCAAGTACAGACAGGTTTGGTGCTGGCTTTGTCTTCGGCGGTGGTATTGTCGCTATTTAATGTGTGTTTGAGAATTCTGATTAAAGGCAAAAATCCTCGGATGGTTTTTGGCTTGTTTGAATTTCCGGGGGTGGTGACTCCAGGTTTTGGAAATTCTTTGTTGATTTTGTTGATGCGACTGATCGTGGTGATGGCTTTGATGCCGATATTGGCGACATTTTTGTATCCTTCTGTGTGGAAAGATATTAGACGGTTGTTCGAGTCGGGCGATCGAGCTTTGTGGGGCAAGGTTTTAGGAAGTGCATTTTTTCTGTTTTTGTCTCAGGTTTTGATTTATTTGGCGATCGGCAATATTCCGGCGGGGATTGCGATTACGATTTTCTTTATTTACCCGATCGTCACCGTACTGGGTTCTTGGATCTTGTTTGGCTCTCGCCCCAGCACAGTCGGCTTTTTGGCGATGTTGGGAATTACCGCAGGTCTGATTTTGGCTGGGTCGCCCAGTTTTGCGGTGCAAGCTCCGGGCGGCGGCAATGTCGGGGTGGGAGTCACGGCGGCACTGGCTTCTGGGATTACCTTTGCAGGTTACGTATTGCTGACGCAAATGGCCGCGGGCAAGCTGCACCCAATTCCTTTTAGTTTAGTTAATTTCGCCGCGATTTTTGTATTTTCTTCCCTGAGTTTGTGGGTGCCACTGTCGGACAATTTTGCTCCTAAAATCGACCAAAATGTTTGGCCCGGTTTGATTGTGGGAGGCGTTGTTTTAGGGGTGCTGACGCTGTTTAGCTATCTTTTGAATAATTTTGCCATCCGCTTTGCGGGGGCCGCCTTAGCGTCAGTAATTGGCACTTTAGGGCCGGCGATGACCGCACTCTTCGGGTTTATAATTATTAATGAGAAGTTACAGCCTGTGGCAATTCTCGGCATGGCTGTGGTGACGTTGAGCGTGGCTGCTATGAGTGTAGAACGCATAGTGGCTCCTCAGAAGAAGGCTAGTTAAGGCAAGAATTTGTCCTTCATACAGCAGATTCCACGTTGATGAATGACACCCGCCGATCGCTCAATCCCCGTAGGGACACGGCAGTGCCGTGTCCCTACTGCTGTTAATAAACCTGGGATACGCTGTATCTATCCAATCTAAAATCTAAAATCTAAAATCTAAAATCTACTTTACCTATGACTACAGTCATTAAAATATCGCCCAACTTAGAGGAGTTCCTAAAACTTCCAGAAACGGAGCCAGCTTGCGAATATATCAACAAACAAATTATTCAAAAACCGATCCCTCAAGGTGAACATAGCAGATTGCAAGGTAAGCTTTGCAATGTCATCAACCAAATAGTAGAAACACCAAAGATTGCTTATGCTTTTCCCGAGTTGCGTTGCACTTTCGGCGGTGTATCACTCGTCCCAGATGTAGCAGTATTCCGGTGGGAAAGAATTCCCTTTCTACCCTCGGGTAGAATTGCTAACCGCTTTGAAATTTATCCAGACTGGGCGATCGAAATTCTTTCTCCCGAACAAAGCCAAACAAAAGTGCTTGCTAAATTACTTGCTTGTTCGCAACAAGGCACTGAATTGGGGTGGTTAATGATTCCAGAAGAAGAAAGTATTTTAGCGGTATTTCCCGGGCAAAGAGTGGAACTTTACGAAGGTGCAACTGATTTGCCAATACTTAATGGAATTGAGTTAGAATTGACTGTTAAAACTGTTTTTAGCTGGTTAAATTGTAGTTAAGTTAAAAAGTGCGTGAAGCGGAGCTATCCCGTAGGTAATCGCCATTTTTAAACAACAGAAACCACCACTCTAAAACCCACAATACTAGCCTTACAATCCGGCTGATATCGGAGGCGGCACGCGCTGCGACAATTCGGAGGACGATCGTTCCAAGAACCTCCCCGCAACAACCTCAGCGAAGAGTCGCCGTCCGACTCCCAAACGCTGCCATCAGCAGGCGCACCGTTATAATTATTGTGCCAATAATCCGCGCACCATTCCCAAACATTTCCGTGGAAATCGTACAATCCGAAAGCATTAGGTTTAAAACTGCCAACATCTGTCGTTTGAAAGCGATAAATTCCCTTCGGCGCTTCAGCGTAATTAGAATTTCCGTTGTAATTGGCTAACTCGCTGGTAATCGTTTCCCCAAAGTGAAACGGCCCCGTAGTTTCCCCCCGGCAAGCATATTCCCATTGGGCTTCGCTAGGCAAGCGATAACGCTTACCAGTTTTTCGAGAAAGTCTAGCGCAAAACTCCACAGCCTCGTACCAAGATACATTTTCTACAGGTCGATTTGCACCTTTAAAACGGGCAGCATCGGCATTGAGAAATATTTTAATTTCCGGCTGCGCTGCAACTGCTGTCCACTGGGCCTGAGTGACTGGAAATTTGGCAATATAGAAAGATGCTAAAGTTACTGGATGCTGCGGTTTTTCGTCGCTGTCACCCCGATCGTTAGGGGAACCCATGAGGAAAGTACCGCCAGGAACAGATACCATTTCCAGGACTGTACTGCTACTGAGATGTTCTTGAAAAAAACGCGCTTTGCCGTTGTTAAGATTAGTTGGCTTCCCGCCCTTGTCTACTGTCACTACTTGAAATTCAAAAGTGCTTTTGACAGCAGCAATTCTTTTCACTCCCTTGTTCAATGGCGGATTGGTGTCGGATTTTTTCCTCGGATTGACAGAGATATTGCTGTTGATTTGCCCGCTTTGATCGCTCGGGGTATTGATAGCAAGTTGTCCCCCCTTTGTCGAAAAAGAATTGATAGCAAGTTGTCCTCCCTTGATAAAATTGGGTTGGGGAGGTAAAGAATATAGATTTAAAGCTTTGATTACTTCATCAGCCGATTGATATCTATTTTTGAGATAATCTTGAATTAATTTATCTAAAATGTTTGCCAACTCGCTGCTGATTTTTGTGCCTGCAGGCAACCGTTCTCTCCAAATCCAGCCGCCGTTTATCGGGTCGTAAAGGTCATCGGAACCGTCAACTTTTGGCAAACATTGAGTTAGCAGTCTCAGGCAAGTTATCCCCAAACTGTATAAATCGCTTCCGGGGAAAACTTGACCCCGCATTTGTTCCATCGGCGAATATCCGGGCGTTCCTACCGTTGTGCCTACTTTGCTCATCAGCGAGCCCGTCACTTGTTTGGAAACGCCGAAATCTATCAAAACTAACTCTCCGCGCCCTCCCCTCCGGAAAGCTGAATTGCGAAAATTTCCCGCCTTTGGGAGGGATGAGCTAACAGAGGTGCGGCGGCGGATGATATTCTCAAGTTTGATGTCTCGGTGAATGACATTGCGATCGTGCACAAATTTCAGAATCGGCAAAATATCTGCTAGCAACTGCCAAATTTTTTCTTCGCTAAAAATGCCCTGCTGAGTTAATTCAGCCAGTAAATTTTGCCCCTCAATCAACTCTTGTACTAAATAAAGCCGCTTGTCTTGTTCAAAATAAGCAATTAATCGAGGAATTTGGGGATGTTCGCCGAGTTCGTAAAGCCGTTGCGCTTCTTGCTGAAACAGTTCTGTTGCCTTAAAAAGTGCTGATGTTCCCTGAACTTGGGGCACAAACTGCTTGATGACGCAGGGATCTTCCATGCGATCGGTATCTACCGCTTCATAAGTTCTGCCAAATCCCCCTTCGCCCAACAGTCGAATCACGCGGTAGCGGTTTCTGAAGAGAGGCGTGAGGCTTTGCGATCCGCAACTTTGACAAAATTTGTAGTTGTCAGGATTGAAAGGATTAGAGCACCTTGGATTAGAACAGTAGAACATATCTGGGAAGAAATGATCCGGTTAAGGTTATCATAGATCTTTTATACATCCTCATGGAGCGATCGAACTTTGTAAAATGTTATTATATATCTTTAATGCCTCCCCATCAATTTCTAGCCAACTTCCTCTCCTGCACCACCCATTGCTCGAATAGCTTAGCACCCATTTTGTATCGCTCGTCCCCTAAGTTTTGAATCACGCCAGTACCCGCCAGAACCTCCAAGGAATCAGCAACTTCTCCAAAACTCAAATTTGTTGTTTGAACCAGTGTTTCGGCTGTTCCCTCCCTTCGATCGAGCAGTGCCAGATACACGGTTTGTTCGGTTTTGCCAAAGCCATAGGTACGCTTATCTTCATCCCACCAAGCAGAAAAATCTCGATCGTGCTGCCGGATGAGATGGAGCATAAAATTCTCGGAAAATTGAAGTTTTTCCTGATGGGAATTATCGAATATTTCGTTGAGTAATTGTTGGGTTAAATAGGGATGACATCCTGCCCATTCGATGACTCGATCTACTTCTGCTTCTGTCAGTAAAATCTTTTCTTCCTGACTGCGGTAGGCAATGAGAGATCGCGTTTCCGATTCGGTTAACGTTCCCAACCACTCAACTTCAGCAATATTCAGTAGAGGAGAACCCACCGCCTGCTGGTAATCTTTCAAGTCGCGATAGCCAGATAAGATAAATCCGACAAAGGGTTTGAGAGCCGTATCGGTGTCTTTCAGAGCGCGTAAATAGCTCCACGCATCGTTAGCCCAATCTTGACTGACAATGAATTCAGATCCATCTAACAGAAAGCAAACTCCAGTAAATTGTTTCTGTTGCAGTTGCTTGATGATTTTCAATAAATCTTGTCGAAAATCTTCGTGAATTAAGCTACGATCGCAATCGGGATTGGTGACGTTCAATTTCAATCCGAACTTGGGCAAACCCAAGTCGATCGATCCGCCGGGAATCTGTCTGAGAAATCGATGATAAGTTTTTTGCCAAGTGGCTTGATTCCCGGTATAATATTCAGTAAAGGCTTCTTGCAATCTAGCAATCAGAAGATAGCGAAATTGTTCTAAGCTCTTGGGTCGTTCTTGCTGCAAATTAAACAGAACGGGAAAAGCTTGACGATCGTCTTTGCTGACACCCAACAGAGTCCGCTTGATGGCATTTAACGTACTGGTTTTTCCCAACCGTCGTCCTCCCAACAGAATTCTCACACGAAAGGGCGAGCGCTCGATTTCCGAGAGTAAACGGCTGCGTCCGAAAAAATAGCGAGATTCATCGATCGGCAAACGAAAATCCGGTCTTACTGAAGCTGCCATTGGCGAATTTCCTCCTCTTTCATTTGCATCAGCAACCAGCGCGACATCAAGGGGATCTGTATGCGATATCGATCGCGATCCTCCGATTCTTGGGCAGAAACTAACCCGACGGCTTCCAACCATAAAAGCGCATCCAAACAATCACTTTCGGTCAGACTGTCGCGCAGTCGATCGACAACAACGTTGCCGGTGATTTCCAAGTCTTCATTACAGGACAGCAATTTCAAGATTGCCATCGCCGAGTCAAAGTGGCGTTTGTCCAAATCGCCCCAAATATTTTGAGCAAAGTAGTCTTTTAAAATGCCCGAATAGGTGAAAGGTCGATCGAGATAGCGCTGTGCGGCTGACGATTGAACTTCTCCCTGACCATTTGCCACCAGTTTTTTACACAGCAAACTGGCTAACTGTCGCGCAACAAAGGGATGTCCGCCACTCTCTCTGTGAATCGCGATCGGGGTCGGTTCGTCAAATTTTACGCCCATCAGTTCTCCGATATCCGTCAGCATCCGAGTGGTTTCTGCCGGGGAGAATGGGAGAACAAACACTTCCTTAAAAAAGTTAAACACTGGGTTAGTGGGGACATCGGCTTGTTGCCATTGATTGATTCGATTGCAGTCTGGATGCACGTCAGCAACTAGCAAAGAAAGCAGTCGCCGTTCCTGACTCAATGCCCGAAATGCTCCAAAACAGGCGTTAAATTCTTCTGCTCTTTCCCGGACATCGCTGTGAGTGGGGAGAATTCGTTCGATTTCATCTAAAAATAGCAAAATCGGTAACTCATATCCCGCTTGACTTAATTTTGAGGCAAGTTGACCGATATTTTGGGAAAAATCTGCGGTTAATTCTGAAGCGGGGCGATGTTCTGGCAGCAAAGGAGCGATGTCAAAACGGGATTTTGACGATCGTTCTTTCAGAAACTGAGCGAGTTTTTGTAGGATACCATCGAACAATTCGGCACCATAACGGAGTTTGCCTCCATAGGGTTGCAGGTCAATGTGAACGACTGGATGTCGTCGCATGGCAAACCCCAATTGCAGCAAAATCGAGGTTTTCCCAGACTTCCGCAAGCCAAACAACCCAATCCCTTGAGCGCGGCGAAGGTCTGATTCCAGGCGTTGCAAGAGTTCTCCGCGGCCGAAGAACGACATGGTATCGCCAATCGCATTACGATCGTCAAATAAGTCAGCACCGGGTAAATAGCGATCGGTATACTGAGCTAACAGTCCGGCAGATGCGCCACCATCGAGTAAGGCTTGCTCCACAGCCGCCAATGGGATCGGCAACAGAACGAAAGCATCCCGCAGGCGCACCTCTGCCATCCGCATCCGGAATAGAGTATCCGGCGGTTCTCGATAGAGGAGAATCCCCGCTTGCTGGGGGCGTTTCCCCGCCAACCGCGCCGAGGATTGCACCAATTCTGTCACATCGCGATCGATCGGTGCGTCTGCAAAGCTTACGGGTAAAGGAGTATAAGACTTGAGTCTACCCGGTGCTGAGGTCATTTGCAGACCGTGTTGGCCGTCGCGTTGGGTTGTCGCCCCTGCCTGCTTCAGGAATTGCTGAACTTCCGCGAGCACCTGCGCTAAAACTGCTCGGTTTTCTTTGGCGCGGACAATGGCTCGGCTCAAGCGCAGGAGCAACTCGGGACGACTCCAGAGGATGAAAGCACCAACCAAGATCAAAATCCCCAGTACCCGGAGACTCACTGTGAGGGCAATTTCAGTGTAGTAGTCTTGAATTTCCCTTCTCAAGGCAATCATGGATTGACGGATGGCTTGTTCGTCTTCCGATGCGTATACTGCCTGGCGCAGTCCAATGGAATTTTCCGGATTTCGCAGCTTCCGAAACCGCTCCATCTCTTGCTGCGCTTCCTCCAAAGCAGATACCGCCTGCTCCAACTGGGCAATAGAAGGCGATTGAGATAAAGGACGGCGTTGCAAGTCTGTTGCCATCTGCTTCAATGTCGAGAGAGCTAAAGACCGAACTCTAATATCTCCGCTTTTGAGCGCGTCCGCGAGCATCGGAGCAACCGGAAAGCCCATGTATCTCAAGGCAAATGCTGCACTGGTGCGAGCCGCTTCATTTTCCGCCTTCAGCGCTTCTATCAGTTCGGGAGCAGCCTGCGAGCCAAATTTCGCCAAGGCAAAGGTGGCTCGCAGGCGCACCACTTCATCTCTATCCTGCAAGGCTTCAATCAAAGCGGGAACCACCGTATCGGCTTTCTGACTCATCCCACCTAATGCCGATGCTGCCTGACTGCGCTGGCGCCAATCCTTATCGGTTTTTAACTGTTTGATGTAGGTGGAAATCTGGGGATCTGAGGCACTTTTTCCCGAGGCTTCGCCAACGGTTGCCAGCGCGAACGTGCTGCTGAGAAAGGCAACGGTGAGGAAGGTCGCAAACTGTCGTTGGGGATGTGCCATCATCGCTTTGGTCGGGTAGAGGCTCGGTTTTTGAGCTGCGGCGGTGTCTTGTCGCTATAGGTAAATGGTAGCGCTCTGTTGCTCTTTAATCTCTCCTCCAACCATTTGGGTTTCTCGCTAAACGAGATCGACATCGTACCATCGGGAGCAACGCGATACAGCCATTTTGCCCCCGGACAAATAGACGACTTCATCTCGGGAACCGATGGCGGCCATTTTCCGGCTTTGGCTGCTAGTGCTTTGACTTGCAAAATTTTCTGAGTCAGTTCCAAGTCCAGCATCGACTTGGCTGCTTTACTGATTTGGCTGGACAAGCTTGGAGAGATTACCCAACCGATATAATTCCACCAGGCGAAGTCATCTACCGTGACTGAATCAGAAGCGCAAACATTGTGCTGGCGAGATGTGGCAAGCGATCGTTTATTGACTTGATAAGTATCGATCGCACAAAAGCGAACATAAGGTTCGATCGCCGGCTTGAACCACACCAGGACATGAGATAAAGTCCAGTCTAAAATTTTCTCTTCTAAAGTTGGGGGATCGTTCGTGTCCGTAAATCCTGTAAATATTCCCAGAACACTAGAAGCCCCTGATGCTTCTTGTATCGAAGACCAGGAGTATTTCCAAGCGAAGTGCTGCCAAAATTTGAACTGAGACAAATATTCTCCCTGCAAGGATGTCAATATCGATTCGCGGTAATCGCGTTCCAGTAAGCGCTGCTGCCACTGGGCCGGAAGGCGATCGACTTTCCGCATCACCCCTGCTTGATATTTAGTCACAATCAAAGCCACCAGTGGAGAGATTAGGAAGGGGCTTTCTGTTAAAGACTGGTTGATTTTCCAGGATACTTCCAGCATTTCTGCTGCCGCTTCCGTCTGACCTTTACGGTATTTTTCTAGAATGTCTAGGGCTAAAACTTTTTGGAAATTAGCCTGCGATAAATAACTGGGTAGGAGCATCGTCATATCTCCTTCCTGAATCGCGGTAATATCGGTTCCCCAGTGCGGCACTTCATTATTTAAAACCTGCTGGCGAAGTTCTGCTAAAGCCGTTTGCTTGGAGGCGAGATAGCGCTGTAATTTCTCTGAAGGTGGATTTACGGTATTGTTTGGTTTGGCAATCTCAGCGTCTAGGTACTGGTTTAATTCTTCTCTGATTTCTTCAAATGCCTTTCGATCGTCCTCTGAAGGCCTAAAATCAGTCACAGACCCGATGTAGCGATCGACAGGAGAGAAACTTGTCCAGCCTCCACTGAACCCCAATTTAGCGACCGACGCCGCCAGCTTCAACGCCGCATCATTCGGCTCTGTTTTGGGAAACCGTTGGGCATATGCTGCTAAATCCTGCTCGATTTCTTTTTCCTGCACAGAGGCGATATAGTTGCCACCCACAATCCAGACTGCCAGCAGTCCCGCCAACCCAACAGCCGAACCACCCAGAAATTTGAGCCACTTTTTCCGTCTGAACGATGGGTTTTGAATGCCCATAAACTCCTCCTTCGCGCGATCGCACCTGAAGATGAGCGCCAGAATCAATTTAAACCATTGTCTTCTACATTTGCCGGTTCTCGATACTTTTAAAAGTTAAATATTGTTAAGACGAATTGGATCGATTGGCGAGATTTATTTGGCGATCGCGCGCAGGTAATTTTGAAATATTCGGTATGGCGATCGAGTGTGGGAAACTACAATTCATCAAATGAATGATTGCATATTACTTTGTAGTTTCGGGCAACAATTGATTTAGTGCGCCACACAAGTATCCCTTCACCGTGTCTTTACTTGCACCCACCCCACTCGGAAGGGTAAAGATCATCTCGACATTTAATAGATTGCCGTCCATTGAGGCAAATACGTCAATTGGCAAAGCACGCTGAAATGCTGTTGCGGGATTTTCGGCTTTCATTACACCTAAGTTCAGATCCGTGCTGAGAGTCTTGATGCCCTCGCGGGCCAAAATGGGTCGTAATTGGGAAAATGCTCTCTCTATCGATAACCCCTCAACCTGAACACGTGCAGAAAAGGCGGCACCATTCAAAAAATCCCCCTTTTTTTGAAAGCTTTCCTCGCAGGTTGTGGCAACAGCGGGGGTGGCTAAACATATGAGAGCTATAGTCAAGACAAGCGATCGCATATTAACTGAGTTATAAGAATGAAACAATCATCAAGATCGTGATGAACCATTATAGGATTGTTTGGCAAGTGATGCAAATACCTTCGATGGTTTTTAGCATGAGTTGCCGTTCGATTAGTATTGGCTTCTATTTTAGCAAGTATCGGAACTAGAAGAATTAAGAATAAATACTAAAAGGGCGATCGCACGATCATTGAAGAGCGATGGAAGGCTATCTTCTCATTTTCCAACAGCATTCCAATCGCTTCACGTAGGTTCGCTTATAGCTCGTCTCAAGTTTCTCCTTGAGAATGCGCTCTCTTACAAACCAGTAACATAGGCTACATATAAAGCAGTGTCAGGGTCTTTCTGAACAACCGCAGTGAACTTTCTCATCAAGTTAAAGTCAAATAGCTTGACTTTAAAGCAAAATCCAATAAAATTAAGTTTAGCATATCTATCAACTACCTAAGTAAAATCACTTAGGCACACGCTCCATGACACCACCTAGATCTCCAGCAACGTTATATCCAATACGGATACTAAAGAGTCTAACATTTGGATGTTTCGCACTCAGGTAATCAGCAGCGTGTCAACTATTTTCATCAACTTTATAGTTGCCTGTTTCTATATCAATGATGACCATATTGCCAATATTATCTTCTAATTCAATTTTTGGGCGGATGCTGCTCTCATACAAATGTTTCGCACGACGCGCGACTTTTTCACGACTCAAAGAGATTGTTTGCATACATTCCCCATTTTTTGTAACTGTAGATTCTGTTACGGAATGGGGCTGTAATACGCGACTTCACAATGTTTCTGGAGCGAATTCTTGGGTTTTACCTGCGGGAGCCTCAGCCATTGCTGAGGCTGCAAGTTTGGCAAGAGCGTCGAGAGAACGAGCAAATGCTCGTTCCCATCTGGGATCGTCTTCAAGTTCTTCCAGAATCATTGAGCCGCCTATTGCTCACTTGCAGACAGGGTTTTTAACTTAGCGCTCCTCTTCGAGGGCTTCGCTAACGCGCGCTCAAGTAACTCAGTCATGGGTAGCACACTCTTACAATAGACCTCTTGCAAAACTAGGGAAGGCGATCGCGACTTGTACCCTGGTAAGAACAACGCTCGCGCCCGGTCGAAGTGCTGCAAATATGTTCTCGTAGGATGTATAATCCTAAGCTGGAATAATTTAGGCTGAGACACATAATCAGCTACTTGGATGTAAAAAACCTGAGTTCTGAAAACTTTAAGCGTCTGTGCGGAGTACGTCCAGAGACCTTTAACCAGATAGTTGAGGTAGTGCGATCGCATAATTGATCTGGATGCGCTGGGACAAGCACCAATTCTTGGTTTTCCAACTCCAGCACAGGTATTATAGTTAAACATTAGACCATCATGCACTTTACTATTGAATTAGCGGAGAAAATATTGCCACTTGCTAACAAGCTGATGCTCTGCTCGTTTAAGTTTTCCCAACAGGCGATCGAACATAGCTGTCTCAGGTTCCCATATATCAATTCCATGCCTGAATAATCGGACTCATCGAAAAAACAAATATGAAAACCACGCTGCCCGGTTACAAACTCTTATCGTTGCCCCTTCATGAAGGTGTCAATACAGTTATTTATCGGGGGGTTCGGGAGTCCGAGCCAACTCAGGTTATAGTAAAAACCCTCAAAGCCGAGTATCCCACAATAGAAGAAATCGCGCGGTTGAGACATGAATATAAAATCCTCAAAACTCTCGACATGACAGGGATTGTCAAAGCTCACTCTTTGGAAAAGCATAATAACGGTCTGGCGCTGATATTAGAAGATTTTGGGGGAAAATCTCTGAAAAACCTAATCGCAGCTAAACACCTTGAAATAAGCGAATTTCTAAGTCTGGCAATTCATCTGGCAGAGACCGTAGCTCATCTGCATGAAAATAAGATTATCCATAAAGATATTAAACCGCAGAATATCATTATCAACTCCAAAACAGATCAAATTAAAATTATAGATTTTAGCATTTCCACGTACCTAGAGCGAGAAAACCAGAGCCTCAGCAATCCCAACTTGCTAGAAGGCACCCTCGCCTATATGTCTCCAGAGCAAACCGGGCGGATGAATCGCTCAATTGACTACCGCACCGACTTTTACTCCTTAGGTGTCACCTTTTATGAAATTCTGACTGGAAAGCTGCCCCATCAAGCTACCGACCCCCTGGAATTAATTCACTGCCATATCGCTAAAAGACCAGTGCCACCCCATCAGCAAATCGGTGAGATTCCAGAAGCGATTTCTGACATCGTAATGAAATTATTAGCCAAAACCGCTGAAGACAGATACCAAAGCGCTCTGGGACTAAAAGCTGACCTAGAAACCTGCCGTCATCAACTGCAAACCCATGGGAAAATTGGCAACTTCTCAATCGGTAAGAGGGATAAATTTGGACAATTTCTCATCCCGCAAAAGCTCTATGGTCGCGAGCAAGAAGTAGCCACTTTGATGGAAGCCTTTGAGCGAGTCTCCGGCGGAACCAGCGAAATGATGCTAGTGAGCGGTTACTCAGGGATTGGCAAATCTTCCTTAGTGAATGAAGTTCAAAAACCGATTGTCAGGCAGCACGGGTATTTTATCTCCGGTAAATTTGACCAATTAAAGCGAAATATTCCTTATGCTTCTTTGATCCAAGCCTTTCAGGGCTTGATGCGACATCTGTTAACAGAAAATTCGGAAAAACTAGCGATTTGGAAAGAGCAACTCTTAGAAGCTTTAGGCTCAAATGGCCAAGTCATAGTAGATGTCATTCCCGAAGTCGAACTGATTGTCGGCCCTCAAGGAGCTGTTCCGCAATTGGGGGCATTTGAATCCCAAAATCGCTTTAATCGGGTGTTTAAAGAATTCATTCATGTATTTACTAAACCCTCACACCCGCTTGTCGTCTTTTTGGATGACTTACAGTGGGCAGATTCTGCATCGCTCAAGTTGATTCATCTGCTCATTTGTGACCCGGACAGCCAGTATTTACTGCTGATGGGAGCCTATCGAGATAACGAAGTTAGTCCGACGCATCCGTTGATGCTGACGTTGGAGGAGATTCAAAAGAATGGGGCGGTTGTAAATAATATCACCCTCCGTCCTTTGGATATTGGCAACGTCAGCTTGCTGGTAGCGGATACCCTCAATGAGTCTTCCGCGCCGAGAAACCGGGTTTCTGAATTGTGCGAGCTACTGTTCAATAAAACCCAGGGCAATCCTTTCTTCTTGACTCAGATGTTCGCTACTCTCCATCAAGAAAAGCTATTGACCTTTGAATTTAGTGCTGGGTGCTGGCAGTGGTCATTGAACCAAATTCAAGCGGTAGGAATCACTGATTATAATGTCGTCGAATTGATTGCCAGAAATATTCAAAAACTCCCGGAGGAGACGCAGGATGTCTTAAAATTAGCCGCCTGTATTGGAGACAAATTTAATTTAGACGTTCTGGCTATTGTCAATGAAAAATCGCAGTCGGAAACGGCGGCTGATTTCTGGGAAGCGCTTCAGGCGGGCTTGGTTTTGCCCCTGAGCGAAGCCTACAAAATCCCTCTGGTTTTTACCTCTGATGAAATGAGCAGGGAAGTAAAGGAGAGAATAGCTCCAGATTCTCCTCTGCTATCATGCTCACCTGCCCCTTTGCCTTATAGTCATCACGGGCCTATCGTTTACAAATTTCTCCATGACCGGGTGCAGCAAGCGGCGTATTCTCTTATTCCGGAATCTCAGAAACAACAGACCCACCTAAAAATTGGTGAACTGCTACTGGAGCATACTCCAGCAGACGAGATTGAAGAAAATATTTTTGAGATTGTCAATCAGTTAAATGTTGGGGCTGACTTTATCACGGAGCAGGCAGAAAAAGATCGTCTAGCCCGATTAAATTTAATAGCTGGTCGAAAAGCCAAAGCAGCGTCAGCTTATGAAGTTGCTGTCACGCAACTAAGAGTAGGGTTAGAACTCTTGGCAGAAAACAGTTGGCAGAGTAACTACGATCTGACACTAGCACTCTATGTAGAAGCGGTGGAAGCAGAATATATTAATACCAATTACGAAAAGTCAGCAATTCTTGCTGAAGTTGTTCTGCAACAAGCTAGCACCCTGCTAGAAAAAGTGAAAGTATACGAGCTACAAATCCAGTATTATATGGCTCAAAATCAGATGTTAAAAGCCATTGATACTGGGCTGCAAGTGCTGGATATGCTGGGTGTTTCCTTGTCAAATGACGAGGGTAACGGGGGTTTTGTGGTTGAGTTGCCAGATATCGCAGACTTAGACAATATCCCAGAGATGACAGACCCTTACAAAATAGCGGCTTTAAGTATACTGACTTCTCTTATTTCTCCTGTTATTACTGCTAATCCCGCAATTTTGCTCCCACTTGCAGTGACTTTGGTTAAAATCTGCATGGAGTATGGTCATTCACCTTTTGCTGCTTTTGCGTATGCTTTTTATAGTGTAATACTGTGCTCGGTAATAGGGGATATAGATGCCGGATATCAGTCTGGTAACTTGGCATTAAAGTTGTTGAATAAATTTAATGTCAACTCGCTTAAGTGTAAAGTTAATCAATTATTTTATGGTTTGGTTATACACTGGAAAGAGCCAGCTAAAAAAGCTTTAGCCCCCTTACTGTCAGCATTTCAAAGTGGACTGGAAACTGGAGATATAGAATATGCCGGTTATTGTGTTACTGTCTATTGTGCGAGCATATTTTTGACTGGGGAACGATTAGACATTGTAGAAGAGGAACAAGAGCAATATCTTGATTTAGCGCTCAAACTAAAACAAGACTATTCTATCTATTACATCCAGATATTTCACCAATTGACGCTAAATCTTCAAAATGAATCTGAGGCCAAATGTCAGTTGGTAGGCAAAAGTTTTAATGAAACACAAATGTTGCCTGTTTTTATTGAAACTAACAATAGAATTTTGCTGTTTATTACTTATCTAGCCAAGACAATTCTATTATATCTATTTAAAGAACCAAAGAATGCCGTTGCCAACGCCAGTTTAGCCGCAGAACACGCAGTCAGCGTGATGGGAATGGTAGTTTCTGCTCCTCACAACTTCTATTATTCCCTCGCTCTACTCGCTGTTTATCCTCAATCTTCAGACGCCGAACAACAACAATACATCAGCTTAGTTGAAGCTAATCAAGAAAAAATGCAGAAATGGGCATTTCATGCCCCGTCTAACTTCCAGCATAAGTACGAATTAGTGGAGGCGGAGAAAGCGCGGGTATTGGGGAAAATTGGAAAAGCGATGGAGTATTATGACGCTAGCATTCAAGGAGCCAGAGAACAGGGATACATTCAGGAAGAAGCCCTAGCTAATGAACGGGCTGCCGAGTTTTATTTCTCTCGCGGCCGGGAGAAGATAGCGGAGATTTATTTGACGGATGCTTACTATGGCTATATTCGCTGGGGAGCGAAGGCCAAAGTAAAAGATTTATCAGAAGAATATCCTGAGTTCTTCTCGCGAATACTGACCACAGAATTCCCCAGCCTTGACGTATCACGGACGACCAGCTCGACGACTACGGGGAGTTTTGCAGCACTGGATTTCGCCTCTGTTATGAAATCTTCTCAAGCTATTTCTGGCGAAATTGTTCTGGAAAGTCTGCTTTCTAAGTTATTGAAAATTGCGATCGAGAATGCTGGGGCTGAAAAAAGCTACTTCATTTTAGAAAAAGATGGTCAACTGGTGGTAGAAGGGACGGCAAGCATAGATAATAATGAGGTCGTAGTGCTGCAATCCACACCGATAGAAACTACTCAGAAATTGCCGTTTTCTCTCCTCAATTATGTGGCTAGAACTCAGAAAAATGTGGTCTTAAATGATGCAAGTCAGGAGGGAATTTTTACCAGGGATAGCTATATTGTTAACGCCCAACCCAAGTCAGTTTTATGTATGCCGGTCGTCCATAAAGGAAAGCTCATTGGTCTGCTTTACTTGGAAAATAATCTGACAAGGAGTGCGTTTACTCCCGATCGCCTGGAAGTTTTAACCGTGCTTTGTTCTCAAGCGGCGATTTCCCTGGAAAATGCGCGACTCTATGCCAATTTGTCTGAGGCGACTGACAACCTGAAACAAGCCAATGAGCAATTAGAAGATTACAGCCGGACTTTAGAACATAAAGTGGAAGAGAGGACGCAGGAATTAAAGGAAAAAAATCTGCTCCTGAGCCAGGAAATTCGCGATCGCGTGCAGATAGAGCAAGCTCTGCGAATATCAGAAGCGCAATTAAAAAAACAAGCCGAACAACTAGAGCTTTCTTTCCAAGAACTCAAGCGCACCCAGACCCAGCTAATTCAGACTGAGAAAATGTCCTCCCTCGGACAGATGGTGGCAGGGGTGGCGCACGAAATCAATAACCCGATTAACTTCATATATGGCAACCTGACTCACGTCAAGACTTACAGTGAAGACATACTAGGACTGGTGAAACTCTATCAAGAACAATACCCCCATCCCACAGCAGCGATTGTTGAGGATATTGAGGCAATCGAATTAGATTTCTTGATGGAAGACTTACCCAAAGTGCTGGATTCGATGAAGGTGGGGGCAGACCGAATTCGCGAAATTGTCCTCTCCCTGCGAAACTTCTCGCGACTGGATGAAGCGGAAATGAAAGAGGTCGATATCCATGAGGGCATCGATAACACCCTACTGATTTTGCAGCACCGACTGCAAGCCAAATTAGACCAGTCTGCCATTCAAATCATTAAAGACTACGGCCCGCTGCCGCTGGTGGAGTGCTATGCCGGCCAACTGAACCAGGTGTTTGTAAATTTACTGGCGAATGCGATTGACACTCTCCATGACCAAAGGGGGCCGCGCACGATCGCAATTCGCACCTCAGTGGGGTATGGGGAAGAAGAAAAATCCCCGATTTCCAATCCCCCCCTTGCCGAAAGCTCTACATTTTCTTCGGCTGAGGTGGATTCCCACAACCTCACCCCGACCAGGAAAGCTCCCCAATTTGTTGTGATTCGCATTTGCGACAATGGCCCGGGTATGACAGAGGAAGTGAACCGGCGGCTGTTCGACCCCTTCTTCACGACGAAACCCGTAGGGAAGGGCACCGGTCTGGGGCTGTCAATCAGCTACCAGATTGTGGTAGAAAAACACCGCGGACTGTTGAAGTGTCTTTCTCATCCCGGTCAGGGGGCAGAGTTCATCATTCAGATTCCTATTCGACAGGACTATCAAAAATTGACTTTGCCAAGCCAAACCTGATGAGTAGTTGTTATTGGTATTTCCAGTAGTCCTAAACAGATAATGATAAGTTCTAGTGATGACTTTACTCTGCTTGAATATCCTAAAATCATGCTCTCTTCCCTTGGAATGTGCTAGACAAATTATTTCCTGTGTTACTTGGTTAAGGACAATTTGCGACTTAAGTGTATCGGGACTTACGCAGGCACACTATATATAATATGCCGAAAAATGGATCTCGCGTTTTCTCTCATGAAGAATGAGCGTCATCAGACTAAAAATTTCATTTCTCAAAAAATCATCAACTCTCCTGTTAAACAGATGCTCAACCTATCGCTGAGTATTTAAGTTCCTTTTTTAGGTAGTCTGAAAGTAATTGACTGTAACTTCACCATATGGGCGTTGCTGAATACAGTTATGAATTCAAGATTTCCCAATTGCGATAAGCCAAGTATCGTGAGTTTTGTAACTTCAAGCGAAAAGTTGATTCATACCGTGAATCAGCAACGCCCAAAGTTTTATCATAGCTCAGTCGGCTGCAAGTGCTGTGTGCGCTCAATAGAGGGACCAAAAATGTCACTAAATCTAACTATCTGCACGCTTATAATTCATCACCAAATCCAAGCGGGATAAAGAACTTGTCGCTGATTCCCGCACATAAGAATCCACGGCTTCATCATTCGCAAATGTGGTCAGAACTTCTACACAACGTCGATCGCCCACAGAAGCCAGAGCATTCACGATCGCCACTTGTACCGCCACATTATCCGTTGTATTCAGCGACTCCACCAAAATCTCAAAAGCAGAGGAACCCATCTGCCCCAAGGCCATCACTGAAGCAATATTAACCACAGGATTCGGATCGTCGATCGCCTTTTTTAATCCCTGCAAGCCCGCTTCAGGAAACGGTAACTCTGGATAATTAATCGCAATTTGTGCCAATACCTTCGCCGCACTCCCTCGCACAGTCACATTATCACTGTTTAACAATGCCTCAACCACCGATGGTACGGCATCTTCACCAATCACGCCCAAGGCTTTTACGGCCGCCCGACGATAGATGACATCTTCTTCATCTAAAATGCCCACCAGTCGAGAAATTGTATTTTCATCGCGGGAATCGGCAATTTCAAACATTGCCCGCTCGCGCAGATGAGGATTCGGGTGTTTTAGTTGTTCAAACAAAGCATCTGTTGTCATGGTTTTTGTGGTTTTAGGTGTTGTAATTTAATTAAGCTGAATTAATAGTTTTGGATGCCTAAATACCAAAGGAACCGGGTTTTTCACTCGAATTAAAGGCTCCAATGCAGGCTTTCCCTAAAAAAACCCGGTTTCTGGCTCCAGGACTAATTAAGAGAGTTCGGATGTTACAGAAGTATGAGCATCTACTTTAGCTCGAACTAACCAATCTTGGTCGGCCGCAGCAATTTCATAACCGCTGACATCACCAAGTTTTTCTAGTGCCATTAATGCAGCATACTTCAAATCCCAGATTTTAGTTTCCAGACAGGCTTTCAATTCTGGAATAGCACGCTGTTCTCCCAGTTCCCCTAGGGCGATCGCCGCCCCTGCACGGGATTTCTGAAACTGGGGTTGGGAGTGATGCAAAGCTTCCAATAACAAATCGTAGGCTGGAGAATGTTTTAACCAACCAAACAATTTTACCACATGAAAATGCGCTCCATAGTCATTATTTGCTTCTTCAGCAAAGGTCGCAAACAGGGCGGCTGGTGCATCCTCTGAGTAATTTTCAAGTATCGTTTTAGCTGCTAAATAGCAACGTCCAAAATCTGTTTCGTATAATTGGCGAATCAAAAACGGTAAGTCGGGTAATTTTTCATAACTATGCACTAAATCTAAATCCCCTGGATAGTCTCTTAAGGTTTGTTCCAAATGGGGTTTAATGGTGGTAGCAAAGGTCAGGGATTTGTCGGCAATTCCTGCTTCTGCTAACATCCTAATTCCTCTGAGCCGAAAGACTAAAGATACCGGACATCTAGCAATATTTGGAATTGCATCGTAGTAACGCGCATCTATCAAATCCTGAATAGATAATCTGCGCCCAAGGACATTTTTGTGTTGCAACATCGCGACAACTTTTCCCATTTGAGAAAAGTCTCTGGTTAAGCGACAAATTGCGGCGATCGCAGCACTAGCAGTCGGCGGGTCAATATCATCTACAAATCTACGAATTCTGGCTACGGCTGGCTGATAATCTAATTTAGTTAGGGTGTGAATAATTACCCGGTAGGTTTGTCCCGGTTTGTCCAGCAATTGAGCAACTTCTGCTAAAATATCGGGATCTTGAGTGCCAATTTCGCCGATCGCCCAAACTGCATTTTCCACAGTGTAGCAGTCATCATCCGCCAGACAGGTGCGAATCACCGGCAATGCTTGCACAGCTTGCAGTCTTCCCAAGGTTTCCACCGATTTGCGGCGCACAATCCGGTTTTCCAGCACCGGATCGGTTTGTTGTACTGCTCGCATCAGTGCTGCGATCGATCGATCTGTTGAGAAATTGATCAAGTGGGAAGCAGCTATGTAGCGGGAATCCTCTTCCCCGATTTCAGCTTGGGGCGTATCTAAAAGGGCGATCGCCTGGTCTTCCGTTAAATTAAAAAAACTAAAAAAGCGTTTATCCATAAAATTAACAGTCTGCAATAACTATAATATGATATGCCTATTAAAACACAATAACAAGCCTAAGAATTCTTTACCCTTACCTCACCAAAATCGGTAAAGCAACGAGCCAAGAGTTCCTAGACTTGTCGGGTAGAAACTACCCAGTCACGACATTACAAACCTGTCAGTTAATTAGGACAGGGAGTTGATCGCGTAGTCAAGAAGAGCATTGTACTCAGTCAAAGCTTGAGCAGACAAATCGCGAGGAGCGCAACCGCGGTTACGAGCAAAGCTCAATGCTTCAACGTAAGGAGCAGTAGGCAAGCCCAAAGCGCGATAAACTTCGCGTTGACCAGCAATACCCCATTCGTCCAGAGGACCTGTGCCGCCAACAACTAAGCTGTATTGGATCAAGCGCAGGTAGTGCTTGATGTCACGATGGCATTTTGCTTTGAAAGTATCGGTGGAGTTAGCTTGACCGGATTCGTTCAAGTAAGGATACTTTTTGATGCAAGCATCATAAGCTTCTTTAGCAACTGCGTCGAGGTTGCTGCCTAGTTTTTCTGCAGCTTCTAAACGAGCAGCAGAGCGTTGGATAGAACCTTGAACTGATTCTAAATCTGAGGTGCTAGGGAAGCGGCCTGCTGCATCAGCAGAGGCAATAGCGGTGGTGAGAACTGATTTCATTTCCTAAAACTCCTAAAGTGATTTTGACGACAGTGAGCGTAGTTTCAATTTTGCTGAGCGAATTGCGATTAGCAACGGACTAGCTCAGTGCAGAAATGATGCGATCGAAGTAGCTGGAAGCTTCAGCAACGAGGCTAGCACAACGATCTTCTACTACAGGACTGCCCATTTTGCGGAGCTTAGCACCAGCAAATTTTTCGCTAGGATTGTCTTGGATGTGAGCAGCGGCTTGAGCCTTCATGATTTGAACGGCACGCACGGTGGAGGTGGTGGGCACGCCCAAAGCTGCGTAGGTTTCTTTCAAACCATTCAAGCAACGGTCATCAAGAACTGAAGCATCACCAGCCAACAAAGCGTAGGTGACATAGCGCAGAATGATTTCTGCATCGCGCAAGCAAGCAGCCATGCGGCGGTTAGGATAGCAGTTACCACCAGCTTGAATCAAGCCTTGGTTTTCGCAGATCATACCGGCAACAGCATCAGAAACCATGCAGCTAGCGTTGCTGGCGATCGCGTTTACAGCATCCAAGCGTCGGTTGCCGCTGGCAACGAAAGCTCTGAGGGCAGCAATATCACCGACGGTGGAGGTGCTGGCATCGGCTGAAACTACAGCTCTTGAAAAAGCGTCAAGCATTGAGTTCTCCTTAACTTAGAAAAATTATTTCCGATCAGAGTTGGTCAACTTGGTGACTAACTTGATGGTTTTGAATATATCTCTGGGGTGTTCCCTCTGTCTCATTCCTGAGAAACAAAGTAACAATTTGTTACTTTTGTGGCTAAAAGCACTTTTTTTGGTGGACAGGGGCGCAAAAAGTGGAGTTCTGAAGACAAGAATATTTTGGCTCTTGCCCCTGTACAATGTTTTCCATGAACAATATTAAGCAGTTTGTTGAAAATTCTCTAGGACGGTGGCGCTCCCAGCGCAGCGCCCATCATTTGACTTTCAGACACTTTGAAGCTGTGCAGTCAGTCATTGATATCGTTGCTATCTCACGGGACGATCGGGCAGTAATAGAACTCTGCCAATTGTATAATGTTGACCCATCCCAAGCAGTAATGCCTTTTCAAATGAGTTGGGAGGGTGAGTCAGATTGGGATGAGAATTCTGAGGTTAAGGGGAGTTGTATTCTTGTACCAATCCCCGATCCAAATGTGCCTAATCGTGGTAAGTTATTACGAGATCAAGGTTATGCTGAAACTATTGCCGCAGCAGGTGACTATCACATCACAGAGGATGGAACTTTTGTGCTGTTGACTAGCTACGAGCATGCCGCAGCGGAAGAAAAAATCTGGTTTGCTAATCCTAATTTACGGTTTCGTGTTTCCCTAATTAAAACCAGTGGAGGAAGTGGGGTAGTAACGGCATCATTTTCCTCAGAGATTCGTTCGCTTTCAGGGAATTAGTGAATTGCTAATTGCTAATTGCTATCAAAATTTATTCTACCTTTTTCTTAGCTTATGAATTCCGTTAAAAGCAATGATTTAATCACTTTAGCTCAGTGGATGGCTGGGGATTTTAGTAACTACCAACAATCCTTTGATAACCCACAACAATTTGCCCATATTCGGATATTTTTTCGTCCCTTACCATTTGAATTTTTCAATGCCATTGGCTTTTACTCAGAACAGGTTTACGATCACGATCTGTGGACTCCCTATCGTCAGGGAGTTCATCGCTTAATTGACCAGGGAGATCAGATTTATATTGAAAATTATAGCCTCGAAGACCCAATACAGTACGCCGGAGCTGCACGAGAATTAAGCATTCTCCAAACTATTAAACCAGATAGTCTGCAACGACGCTATCACTGTTCCATGATTTTTAAACGAGACGGTGAAATGTTTAGAGGCCGTGTGGAACCTGGAAACCTTTGTCTCATCGAAAAAAGAGGTTGTTCAACCTACCTAGTTAGTGATGTGGAAATTACAGAAACAACTTGGAGTAGCCTCGATCGAGGTCTGGATGTGAATAATCATCAACAGGTTTGGGGTTCGGCTTTTGGCTCTCTACAGTTTGAAAAGCGTCAAAGTTTTGCGATTGAGCTACCTCACATATTATAACTTATCGGCTTAATAACTTCAAGTCACATTCACCATGTATTACGCAAATAAAATGTACTACACTGCACTTCTTGCAATAAGTGACTCCGAGAAATACTTCAACCTATTTGTGTAGTACAAATAAGCTCCTAAATCAGGCTCAATGTTAAGTTATGTAAAGTTTTCTAATATAACGTCTAAGTATGGTAGTTTCTCATGTAATACAATTGTGGAGATTTTTTCAATGGTTTTTGGACCTGCATCTCGACTTGGAGTCAGTTTATTTGAAGAAACACCCTGTTTAGAACTGATTCCAGGACGTTCACAAGAAGAAGTAGAAACCATTATTCGTGCCGTTTATCGGCAAGTTTTGGGAAATGCTTACGTCATGGAAAGTGAACGAGCGACGATTCCTGAATCCCAATTCAAAAGTGGTGAATTCAGTGTGCGCGAATTTGTCCGCGCTCTGGCAAAATCAGACGCTTACCGCTCTCGCTTTTTCGATACTTGTCCTCGCTATCGGTTTATTGAACTCAATTTCAAACATCTTCTAGGTCGGGCTCCTGATGGCTTAGAAGAAATGAGAGAACATAGCACCATTTTAGATACTGAAGGCTTCGAGGCAGAAATTGATTCTTACCTCGACAGTGATGAATACCAAAATGCCTACGGGGAAAATATCGTTCCCTATTACCGAGGCTACAAAACCCAGCCAGGACAAAATATGGTTGGGTTTACTCATATGTTTGCTCTCTTGCGGGGAGCTTCCAGTAGCGACCTCAAGGGCAGTATTTCTGGAAAAACCCCTGTTCTGAATAAATTCGTGATTCAGCAAACCCCCCTACCCATAGTTCCCCCTTCAGGTGGTGCAGTTGGAGATGGTTGGGCATTCCAAGAGTCTGGTATCAATTCACGTACTCGTGCTGGATTAGGCGCCTCCACAGAAGGCAAAGTTTATCGCATTACTGTGACTGGATATCGTTCTTCAGCAACGACTGTGATGAACCGAGTCTCTAAATTTCGCTCTAGCAATCAAGCCTATCTCGTACCATTTGATAGGCTCTCGCAAGAATATCAACGCATCCACAAACAAGGCGGCGTAATTTCCAGCATTACTGCTGTCAACTAATAACCGCTCAAACTTCTGCCTTAACGGCTTGGGGAATTATCTCCCTGAGCGTGTTTTTCACAATCCCTAATTCCCTGTTTTGAAGCGTTATTTATTCTTAGGAGAAACTCAATGAGTGTCGTTTTAGATGCGCCAGTAGAACTTTGGCCTACCAGCAGCTCCGATGATAAACAGGCGGTAATTCGCGCTGTTTACAAGCAAGTATTGGGCAATCCCCATGTCATGGAAAGTGAACGCCTGACGATTGCAGAATCCAAGTTGTGCGATGGCACGATAACGGTACGAGAATTTGTCCGCGCTGTGGCTAAATCTGACTTTTATCGCAGTCGGTATTTTGAATCCTGCGCTCCTTACCGCTTTGTCGAGCTAAACTTCAAACATTTGTTGGGTCGCGCTCCTTTAGCTCAAGAGGAACTTTCTGAGCATATTTGCCGGTCTACCCAAGAAGGCTACGAGGCAGAAATTGATTCTTATCTCGATAGTCCAGAATATCAGGAAAAATTTGGCGAGAATACAGTCCCTTATTATAAAGGGGCAAAAAGTCAAGTCGGACAAAAGCAAGTCGGCTATAATCGCACCCTTTCCCTGTATCAAGGTTATGCAGGAGTTGATAGTGCTTTTACCGCTTCTCGCTTAGTAGATTTTGTGGCTGGCAATAGCGGTAACAAGATTACTTTACCAACAACAGGCGGTCGGATCAGCGCTTACAAAGATGCCACCGAAAAGACCTTCAAGATTTTAGTCAAGGGGTCTAAATTTGATAGTCCTCGCCGAGTAAGTAACACTGAATATCTTGTATCCGGTGCGAATATGACTCCGCAAATTCAGCGCATTCATCGTGCAGGCGGCAAAATTGTCAGCATCACAGAAGTTGCTTGAGACCTAGACTGATTCGCGGGTAGAGAAGTAAAGATTTGCTTCTCTACCCTCTCGGAAACAATCGCGATTTTTATCTTATCCCATCGCAATGATGAAAGCGATAACGATAGAAACAGAGAGTGTTCCTCTGTCTAGATAACAGATGCGTTCGCGTCTGTTAAGCTATTTCAACCAACAGTCACATCTTTTGACAGTCTCAATCAAACTTTAATTAACGTTAGGAAAAAACAATGTCCAGTTTAACAGCCTCTTTCGTCAGTGACCCCGTAGAACTTCGATCCAATGCAACCGAAGACGATTTACAAGTCGTCATTCGTGCTGCTTACCGACAGGTGTTAGGAAATGCTCACCTGATGGAAAGTCAGCGTCTCACCAGTGCCGAATCATTGCTTCGCAATGGTGATATTACGGTGCGTGATTTTGTCAGACAAGTGGCCAAATCCGACCTGTATCAGTCTCTATTTTTTAACACCAATTCTGCCTATCGGTTCATCGAGTTAAACTGCAAACATTTGCTTGGTCGCGCTCCTTTAGAACAGACAGAGATTGCCGATCACGTCCAAATTTGTAACGGTCAAGGCTATGAAGCCGAAATCGATTCTTATATCGATAGTGACGATTACACCCAGAACTTTGGCGAGAATATTGTGCCTTATCCTCGGAGCATTCGCAGCCAAACTGGTATCAAGAATGTCGGGTTTAATCGGATGCTATCTTTGCTGGGAGGATCAGCTACTAGCGATAGCAGTAATCAAGCTCAATTAATTGCTACGGTTGCGAGCAATCTGCCTCAGAAAATTAAACTTTCTAGCGTTGGTACCAGTGGAGCCTCTAGCACAACTGGTAAACGTTTTCGGATTACTGCTGCTAAGTCTGGTGGTGCTCATGTCAGAGTGAGCAATATCAGCTATGAAGTCAGCTATGCTCAAATGTCTAAGCAAATTAAAAATATTCAGAAAATGGGAGGCAAAATTCTCAGTATTACTGAAGTTGGCTAAATTTACCTAGACTTCACCTTTGTCTTCATTGAAGTTTGGTATCTCCTGCTTTCTATAGAGCGAGTTTATTATTCGCTCTTTTTGTCTGTAAAACTTGAAAATAAAAATAAATCACTCGGTTTTCAAGCTGAGTATCTGAAAGATGCTACCCCCAATAGCTTGTAAAAAAATGCAGGCTTGGATCAGAAGTCGTCACCTAATTTTTTCCGGTCAATTGCTAATTTTTGAAACTTTAGACTATCCAGCAGTTGAGCGATTTGAGGAATGTGTTAACATTCTAGGAGGGTGCTTAATTTCTGTAGAACCAGGCAAACGACTTTGGATGGGAAATCATCGACAAGTGATTCTCTATCAGGCTAAAGCCAGTTTGCATACACCTCATCATGAACTGCGACAATATTGGTTCAAGTACGGCTGTTTTCAGACTCGATTCGATCAAAGAGCTTAGCGATAACAACCGCCAAGGTTATTAAGTGTTAAAAGCTCTTTAGTTATTTGCAGACTTAGGCACTTTTTGGTTTAAATAAATAAAAATTATACTTGGTTGTGGTTATGGATATTCACGAAATCGAAACGTCTCTGAACAATCCTGATTTTCAGTATCGACTCAAGGCCGTCGCGGCTCTCAAGGATTATAAACCAGAGATTGCCGTTCCCTTGCTCAAGGGCAAACTCGATGACCCAGAATTCTTAGTACGTTCCTTTGTCAGCCGGGCATTTGGGACACAACAAACCGCCGATTCCTTCGCCGCATTGCTCCAAATCATGAAATTTGATAATACGCCGAATGTGCGAGCTGAGGCTGCTAATTCTCTTTCGCTTTTTGGTCGATGTGCTGCATCTCATTTAGTCTTGACTTTTTTTCAGGATGACCACTGGTTAGTTCGTCGTAGTATTCTGGCTGTTTTGGTTGATATGGAGTGCGAAAGCGAACTCTTTGAGGTCTGTATGGAAGCCTTAGCTGGCGAAGATAGGACCACTCAGGAAGCCGCTGTGGATGCACTTGGTACATTAGCCGGAACTAATCAGGAACAGGCTGCACTTTCTCAGTTATTAATGCTGGCTAATTCTGAGTATGAAGGTATGCGTCAGCACGTCGCATCTGCTTTGCAACATTTTGATGATCCGCAGGCTAAGGAAATCTTAAGTCAACTTCGGCAAGACTCAAATCATCGAGTCGTTGCTGCTGCTTTAGAAAATCTGCTTAATCAAAAAAACAGTAAGGAATCTGATACTGTTTAGTTGATTAAGCTTGATTAAATTGTTTTAACCCAGTGATTAAATGGTCAAAATAGAGGCTCAATAAATCCCGATCTTCAAAATTAAATTGCTGCAAGCTAACTGTTTTTAACTGTTCTAGTCCACAGAGCATCGCCGAAATAGGAACCCGCAATTCTTGATAAAGTAACTCCATATTTTTGAGTCCTTCTTGGCTAGTAAATTGAGGACTGTTAGCTGCAATTCCATAGGTGATACAGCGTAAAAACTGCCAAAAATCTCGCCAACAGGCTTCAGCACGTTCGGGAGGATAAAGTTCATTACCAAGCTCAGTGATATTGGGAAAGTCGGCTAATACCTTTTTCCTCGCATCTGCAACAATATTAGGAGCTTGCTCTCGCAATAATCGGGCTTTTTCTAGCATTAAAGAGAGATGAGGCTCAAGATTTTTAATGCGTTCTAAATCCTCATCAGTGAGATATCGACTTTGATCGTCAGCCTCTTGACAAATAGCAATTACTTCATCTGAATATAAGTTTTTCCAAGTGGCAAAACTGACAATTCTGGCTTGGGGAATTAATTGCTTTGCTCTTTCACTTAATTGCATAGTCATTAAATTACACATAATTGACTAGGATAGACTAAAATTATGAGGGAGTTTGTTAAGATTTATTACAGTTGCAGCAGTTTAATGACGGTTGGTACAGGGTTTTTCTTAGGGAATGCCGATCGCACAACAGAGTTTCGTAACGAAATATTACTTTGTTTGTCAAAAACAGAGACAAGATTTAAGGCAATCCCTTATGATTGTGTTTTGAGGGAAAGATTGAAGGAGCTAAATTTTAATCTATGTTTAAGCCGTTTCAGGAATTCTTAGAAAAAGAACTGTTTGGACGTTTTGCTCTAGAGAGTCGTCCCATTCCCTCTGGGTTGGAATCGGTGGTGAGTGAAAGAGGCAAAAATCCCGCCACTATTCAAAGTTGGTGCTATCAATGTCCCAAATTGCGAAAGATTCGTTACACATACATTGATGCTGGAGAAACGGCACAGATTTTCAATAGTGTCATTTATCCGAATTATAATTACGATCTGCCCTTACTAGGAATTGATTTTTTAGCCTTTGGACAGAAGAAAATCTTGGTGGTCTTGGATTTTCAACCTTTATTCCGCGAGCGAGCCTATATAGACAAATATATCGAGCCAATGAGCGCAATTAAGGATAAATACAAAGATTTAACGCAAGACTTAGAAATGAAGTTTTACGATGCGAACCAGTATTTTTCTAAGAACTTGCTATTTGCTAAAACTGATGCAGAAACGGTTGTAACTCGTTTGTTTCCAGCCTATCAAGAATATGTCCAGTTGTATTGGCAAATGCTAGAGCAAGCCTCCCCGCTTAACGCTCCCGAAGAGATGCAGCGGATTGTGAAGGCACAGAAAGATTACGATCAGTATAGTGCGGAACGCGATCCTGCATCAGGGCTATTCGGCAGCTATTTTGGGCATGAATGGTCAGAGCGATTTCTGTACGAGTTTTTGTTTGAAGATGCTGTTCCCTTAGCAGTTCCAGCGGGGGTCAGATAAGTTAAAAATGACTCTTTATCAGCCTTTCTTAGATTATGCTATCCCACTTCTAAAAGAACGACTTGACTTGGCTCCCTATCACATTCCGGCAGGTTTTGAACGGAAAGAATCTCTAACTGGGAAGGGGAAAAAAGAGCAGTTGGTGGTGACGACAAGTCATGCTTTTAAGTCCTCAAAATTACGGCAAATTCGGGCGGCTCATGTTGAGGGTGGTGATGCTCTCCAGGTACTTAATTTTGTCATTTTCCCCCAGTTAAATTATGACTTGCCATTTTTTGGGGCGGACTTAGTAACCTTGCCGGGGGGACATTTAATTGCTTTAGATATGCAGCCTCTTTTTCACGATGCGGCTTACCAGAAGCAATACTCAGAGCCGATTTTACAGATTTTCAACACTTATCAAAAGGAGTTGCCTTGGGGAGGAGATTTTCCTGACGAGGCAAAACCTTTCTTTTCTCCTGCTTTTCTTTGGACTCGTCCCAAGGAAACAGAGGCGGTGCAAACTACGGTCTTTGAAGCTTTTAAGGATTATCTTCAAGCTTATCTCGATTTGGTTGAGCAAGCGCAACCTGTCACAGATAGTCAGCGACTTGGAGAGATTCTTGAGGCACAGCGACGTTATATTAATTATCGTGCTGCAAAAGATCCGGCGAGGGGGATGTTTACGCGGTTCTATGGTGAGGAGTGGACTGAGGAATATATTCACGGTTTTCTGTTCGATTTAGAACGCCACCTTCTTGAAGTTCAACAATCAGTGTAAATTTATCCTACCGAGAGCCAAGACTCTGAGCCGTATTGTTACGAGTAAAGGCATTCCAAGTTCCTAATTCTTTGGGATCGCGACTGCAAAGCATGGCTTTCATCTCTTGGGTGAGTCCTTGTGCTAGGGTAAAATCAGCGCCAGCAATACTCTTTAATTGCTCTAAATTTGCCCCGGTTAAGTCAGCCGCTCGTAAATCCGCTCCTTGTAATTCGACTCCAATTAAGATAGCATTCCGTAAATAAGCACCAGTCAGAAAGGCATTCTGAAGACTCGCCCCACTTAAGGCGGCTCCCTCTAAATTTGCCCCTGTTAAATCGGCTCCACTGAGATAAGCACCTCGCAGATTACAGCCGTGTAAATCTGCGCCTCTGAGGTAAGCTGTGTTCAAAAAAGCTCCACTGAGATTGGCTTGGGGACCAATAGCTCCCGAATTTTTGTAATTGAATCCCTCTGGCCACAGGGTATGAGCATCATATTGAGCTAATTTTAATTTTGCCTCTTGTAGCTTGGCATCGACTAAATTACAGCCCTGTAAATCTGCCCGAAAAAGATAGCTTTCTTGTAAATTCGCTCCACTCAAATTGGCATCTCTGAGATTGGCCCTTCGTAAATCAACCCCTTTGAGATTTGCCCCTTGCAAATTGGTTTGACTGAGGTTTGCCCCAATCAAGTTTGCTCCACTGAAATCAATACCGGATAAATCCATCTGGCTGAGGTTGATTCCCGGGAGGTTGGTTTGAGCTAGACTTTTGCCTTGCTCAATAGCTGGTAAGATTTCTGTTACAGAAAGGGGTTCCGAGAGGAAAGACGAGTGTTGACGAGGTGACATTATATTTTTCTGAAAATTTATTGATCGAGTTGCTCAAAATTGTCCTGTGTCATTTATCCTAGAATTTGAAGGATTCCAGACTGACGTTTGTTTATTTTTCTTAACCAAAATCAGATCTGATTCCCAGTTCGGCTAAGCTCAGGTCAAAGCCGAAATCTCCGTTTTTAAAGGAGATTTGTCTCAATCCCTCTGATTCCTATCGCTAATTTGACACAGAAATGCTGCTAACACCACCTATGACTATGATGGATTTCTTTCGCAAGAGTGAGGGCGTTTGGTTTACTCAGCGAACAGTCCATAATTTTGATACTGCTGCGGCTGATGAGTCGGGAGAATCCAATGTCATCGTTGACGTCTTGTCAACAGATGATCCCAGAATTTTAGATGTTTGTCAACAGCAGAATGTCGATCCCGCTTTAGTTAGTGGGGGATGCAGTTTTATGTGGCAGGATAATTTAGATGATACAGTCCCGAATGAAAACTATGCTGCTATTCTTGTAGATGTGCCTAATCCTAGTAATCCGAGAACGGGCAAGTTTCTGCGAAATCGAGGCTATGTTGAAGGTATTCCTGTCATCGGTGTTTACCATTTTGCGGATGATGGGGTGTTGACTATTGAGACGGAATATGAGACTAATCAAGGACAGGAACGCTGTTGGTTTATTAACGATCATTTTCGGGTACGGGTGATGACTGTGCAGATGATAAATGGGGTTAAACAAATGGCATACTGTTCTGAGCGTCGTTGTGTTTCTCACTCTGCTTTAGAAGAGATGTTAGAACACAATCGCTTGAGGTTTTCTGGGGTGGGTGTGCTGTCACCTTAAAGCACAAATATCCCGGCGATTGCAATCGAGCGCTGCTACACACACACAAAGTCGAAATATCCCGGTGATTGAAATTGCGGTTACATAAACAAAAAATATCCCGGCGATTGCAATCGCGCGCGGCTACACACACAAATTTCGCCTAGGCGGACTAATTATTAAACTATCAAAACTATGTCTGAAAACGAAGAATTTAATCCATCGGATGCTGATAATGAGGAAACTGTTGCTAATTCAACAGAGACTAATGTTGAAGAATTGGCAGAAGTAATTGCTGAATTTGAAAAATATCGCGAACGTTTGGTTAATGAAACGATGACTGCGGCACAAAAGGCAAAATTACCTCAGAAGGCGGCGATGGCTAAAATTGAGCCGGAACTTGCTAAGATTGATGCTGGACTGGAGACTCTTCGCGCTCAATTGGCGGCTCTAACTACTAATAATTAGGTGATGATTATGGTCAATTCTAATGCTCAAGCGGAGGTCGACCCAATTTTATTGGCTCAGGCTGAAACAGATGCTTTACTGCGAAGGGTTACGGAACAAATAGACTTAGATACTTTCGATGCTAATGATGCGGAAACTTTGCACCTTCTGGTTGAATGTTTGGGAGATACGCGGGGGATGACTCGACTGCGTTTCGCGGAAACTTTGGCTGAAATTGGCGAAGCGGCGACTCCTTTTTTATTAGATGCTTTGGCAAATCATGTTAATCCGGTTGTGCGGCGTGCTGCTGCTAAAACTCTGACTTTGATTGCCGATCCGACTGCGATTCCTCATTTAATTCATGCTTTGTTGAACGATAAGGATACGGTGGTTAAGGGTTCATCAATTGGGGCGTTGGCGAGGATTGGGGAGCCGTCTGTGCAGGCTTTGTTGGATATTTTAGGGTCAAGTGATTTGCCAGAGAGTACGATCGGTCATGCGGCTTGGGCGTTGGCTTTTATTGGGGCGGGGGCGAAGGAGTATTTGTATCAGGCGATCGCGTCTGATTCGCCTGTGGTGCGCGGTGCGGTGGTAGGGGCGATCGCCAAGGTTGCACAGGAAGAACCGAAGGATGAATTATTCGAGATTTTGGTTAAGTCTCTGACGGATGTTGATGTTGATGTGCGTTGTGAGGCGGCGGCGGCTTTAGGAAATCTGGCTTATAAACCTGCAATTCCTAATCTGATTGAGTTGCTGGAGCGTGGTGATGGGGAAACTCGCAGGGCGGCGGCTTTGTCTTTGATGAAAGTGGGCGATCGGGCTGCGATTGAACCGCTACAAGCTGCATGGGAAAAAGAGTCAGAAGCGGCGGTTCAAGGTGTGATTAAGTTGGCGATTTCTCAAATTAAGTAACTAAAAGTATGACTGAATCGCGAACGGGGCGGATGTTGCTTTCTCATAATTTTGATCTGCCCGAGGGTGTTTTTCCCACCTTAAGTAGGGAAGAATTTACTCGGGTATTTGCTGAGGGTTTAAGTCAATATCCTGAGATTAAGTGTCGTCAATTAAATCACGGTCATTGGATGGTAGAAGTTTTATTTTCTACTAATGCTTTTTCTCCGCCTCAAGTGGGAGAATTTTGCGCTCAAAGTTTGGTGGATAAGCGGATGAGTCAGGGGAAAACTGATGATTCTTTTCCTGATATTTTGATTTTAGCGGGATTGAAGAAGACTCCGCCATTGACTAGCGATGCTGAGGCGCTGCAACCGGGAGAATGGGGGGTGGATGTGGTGGAAACTCAGTCTGCTGAGAGTTTTTTGATGGCGATGGGGTGGGAGGAGAAAACGGCAGGGAAAAGTATTGAGGATGTTTTTAAGGTTGAAAGGAGAAAGGGGTAAAGGGTGAGTGAAGGTGCCACGATTTGTTCCTAGTGAACTACAATGTCTGGCATTTTTCCGTGAGGATATAACTCAACCCCCATTTCTCGAAACTTCAGAGTTTTATTGATAACGTTTATTAGTCTGTTGGTAACAATCATGATATTAACTGTTTTGAATCAGTTTAGCAATATCTTTATTAGATTTATCTATTGATGAACTATTCGTAAAAATGAATCCTAAAAATAGCCGTCGAGACATCATTCACCGCCCAGAATGTGCCTAAGACATTGCGAGCAACTGCAAAGAAAAACCCGGCCAGAATGCTGAGATACTCATCGCTGGTAGTGCTAATATCGGTGATACCCGTTTCACAGACAGATAGGGCAACTAGGCGACATGGCCGGAAGCGCAGGTTAAAGATTTCTGGTAATGTGAGACATTCATCTTAATAGTTGATTTCTAATGAGATCGGGAACTTGCGTTTCCTCAAGTGGAAATCCATGATAAGTGAAATAACCCTCTTGATTAGGGGCGTTGTCTGGATGAAATATATAATACCGATCTTTTTCTCGATGATATCCATAACGTCTATTGCTATTTTCACTACTACATTCGATAGAATTATCTAAAATTTTTTGAGCTTCTTTATCCGTTAAATCCATCGGAGTATGGGGTTTTTGTGAATTTCCTTTAGCTTGGTGATGATGTTTCGGATTCAATTTATAAATAGGTCGTATTTTTTTCGCTTGTTCAACGGTTGTTAAGTTATGAATTTTAATAATTTTTAAAGATTGATAAATACCAAATTCAACATGAAGATCTTCTGACGCAAAATCAGGAGCATTTTGTAAACTAATTAATTTTTCTTGTAAATAAGCAACGCACAATAAGGAACTTGTGGATAAATCTTGCTTGTTTAAGTAACATTTATGAGATGCAATAATTTTTTTAAAATTATCTTGTAAATCTATAAACGGCCCCTTCCTAATAATTCGTAAAAAAAACTTAGCAACTGTTCTTTTCTTTTCATCATTAGAGTTAAGTGTTTGAAATAACCATTCATGAATAGTTAAATTTTGAGCCAGTTTTTGATTTGAAAAGTTACTATAAGTTTGTATAGGATTATCCCCTGTAATGGGTTCTATTTCTTTAATAAGTTTGTATAACTTTACGATCAATTCATCAGCTTCAAAATAATCTTTAGCTTGACCAATAAAAGAACATTCATTAATCACAAACTGCATTTAGAGTAACTCCATTAAATCTTTTTCAGCTTGATCAAAAAATCCATCTGGCCATTTATCAATTCCTCCATCTTGATAAATACGAGGTGATATTATTTTAGTAATGGCTTGATCTTTTTGTAAATATCGATCAAAGTAATGTAATTGAATATCTTCAGGTTTAACGCCCCTACGAACCGCTAGACGAATCCCATTCAAAATGTGATCGCTATGAGTTTCAACAATAATTTGAACACCACAACTTGCCGCTAATGCTAACAATTCACCCATTTTTGATTGTCCTTTTGGATGTAAATGCGCTTCAGGATTTTCGAGTAAAATTAGCGTGTCAGGGGTCGCGGATAGCAAAGCAATCAAAATGGGCAAAGTATAAGTAATTCCGAAACCTACATTGGTTGAACGATAGCGTTTACTGAGTCCATAAAAATATTGTAAACTAACAATATCCACTCTTGGATAAGATTCTATCTCAATTCGTGTTCCTGGGCTAATTTCTCCGATCCAAGCTTCAACTTGAAGTTTTAAATTAAGTAAATTTTGTTCGGGATGTGCTAGATTTTTATTGGCAATTTCTTCATCTTCATAAATAGAAAGAAAATGAGGAGCAAACTCTCCCTTATTACCTATTTTTTTATGCTGTTTAACTTGAAAATATGACGTTTCAAAGTAGGGTTTAGGAGAGATTCTTTCGGCTTGAAGATAGCAAAAATTATCAGTAAAAAGACTTGATTGATAAATATTATCAGAAACTTCAGGATCTGAATATTTTTTAATAACATCAGCATCATAATCATCATAGTTAAAGACCCATTTATTTAAGGTGTTATCATGGTCTAGTTCAAAAGTTATAATGTCTTCTTCTGCTCCTTCAAATAAAGCATCTTGAGCCGTTCCAATACATACTAAATCACCGTTCAACGCCAATCCAATATCAGGTAATAATTTTTGTTGATAAGATTGACGAAGTAATAATAATGATTGTAATAAGCTAGATTTTCCGCTACTATTTAAACCAGAAAGCAACGTTAATGCTCTTAACTCAAAAGATTGATTTTCAAAAGGTTTAAAGTTTTTTAAGGTTAAGGATTTGAGCATGATAAAACTTCCTCGATCATTTTGTTAATTTTAGAAAAGCGGTATTGGACTTTATTAGCTGCTTGAGAAATAGATTTGAGAAAATCAGGATCACTTTCCATTTTTTGGATAAAAAGTTCTTTTAATTTTTCTTTTTTATTAATTAATGTTTCAATTTCTTGTTCATTTAATTGGCTTAATGCAACCGACCAACACTCAAATAAAGCTTTATTAACAGGAGATTTTTTAGAAGAATTATTTAAAATTTTACGAAAAGTATCTTCTCCAAAAATATTATAAGCTGCTTTCATTCCTATAATGAACTGCTGTTCAAGTTTTTTTTCTAAATTTTTATCAATTTTATTGAGTTTTTTCATTGCTTCATGTAAAAAATAATTTCGACCTTTCTTTGTTGGATAATCTTGATATTTAGTTAGTCTAAAAGCAATGAAACCGAGGACAAATTCATGATCGTCTAGACGGTTTTTTCTATTTTTACTCAGATTAGTTACTCTTTTAAATTCAGAAAGACTAGCTAAATTTTTCAAAATTTTATTAGCCTGACCGGGATTGATTGCTTGACGAAGCTCTTGATTGTTTAATGGCAATCCACCCGTATTAATTCTTTGAAAAATTCTATATTTAACTTCATCAGGTGTTCCGGGTTCAATTAAATAAAGGGTTAATTCTGTTTCATCTATTCTCCGTTGATAATCACGCGATAATTGGTTGTAAGTTTTATTATCTAGTTCATTACTCAGAAATTCTAATCCAGTTAATTTAAGTTCCCGATCTAAAATAAAACTTTTAAAGGTACTAATTCTTTGTAATCCATCTATAATCAACCATTGAGTATCATCCGTTGCATCTATATAAAATGCGGGAAGGGGAATACGAATTAACAAAGATTCAATTAGACGACTTTGGGCTTTACGGTTCCAAATATTTGGATTGCGTTGAAAATCTGGAGCTAAATTAATTTCCTCATGCTTAATTCTTTTGAGAAGAAGATCCATTGTCATCTGTTTTGTCTTAACTCTAATTTTTGTGGGATCAAAAAGTTCTATTTCTTCTTCATCTTCATCATTTTCTGAATTCTCATCATCAATCTCATCCTCCCAATCGGTTTCTTGAGCAAGCATCTCTTTTTCTCCATCTTCAATCTCATTGATTGTCATAATGATTATTCCTCAATATTTAGCTTGTGTGGGATACCTTTAGAGGTAAAGTACCACTCGATAAGTACGGTTTGTTCGTTGACTAATGCCTGAATCTCCTGGTAGCGGATGGGTTGGACTTTTTGCTCGAAGCGGAATTTTGGGTCGTGGGGGGTGGAGGTGGTGGGGGAGGAAACAGCTATGCTGCGGCTGTCGTCGTTGGAGGAACGGTTGTCTGGGGGGGGAGGCGCTACTGTCGCACTGCTGCTGGAGGTTCCACCACTGTTGATATAAACTGTCGTAGCGTTCCCAGATTTGCGGGGAAATTCCTTGGGGTTTCAGGCGGGTAGCGGCAAGGAGTAAACCCACCCCGTCACTGATAGGAGGGTGAATCGACCGGATATGATATCAATCACGACATACATTTAAAGTAACGTGGGCTGGCAAGGATGTCAATTGTGGCTTACATCAACGACTAGACGACAGGGCGGATTAATTGCCCTGTCCCGCTTCCACCCCTGTTTGGACAACCGGAGCTACTGCACTCCCGCTTATTGATGGTGTAACTTTTTTTGTCCTTTTTCCTTTGTCCTTTTCTGCCTTTGCTTCCTTCATTTCACTATAGAGAATGACTTTGAGCAATTCGCCATGAATCATTGCGATTTTCCTAACTATCACTCCGCTTATAATTCATTACCAAATCCAACCAAAATCAAGAAATCGTCGCTGATTCCCGCACATAAGAATCCACAAATTCATCTGCAGGGAAATGTGGTGAGAACTTCTACACAACGTCGATATTGCGATGCGAATCGCTTCCTGGAGTTGAGGGGTTCGTTGCTCTGGCGGTTCCTGGGCTGCTGCAATCCACGGTTCATCCACATGGGAAAATTCCGCCCAAGATCGCGATCGGTAACGATATCAGCCGGATGAAAATGCTTCTGGGCCTCAAGGAATTTCCCCAAACCCCATTTTTAAACCTAATTGGGGGGTTTTCTTGCTAGGTTTTTTGCCTATAAGAACCCGATCGAATCAAAACTTGCGATCGTGCGATCGCCCTTGACAAAGATCGGACTCTTCGCTGAATAATCAGGCTAGAAACTAAGAGAGCGATCGCACGCTCATTGAAGGGCGATCGAGCTACTGGTATTTTTAAAGTATTGGGTATTGCGATCGCCAGCTAACGAATCGGTTCAGTCGCAGACGGCCCCGCAAGACCCCGAACACACACGCAGAAACAGGGCGGGCTTTCGGCTGCACGCTCATTGTTCGCTGACTGTTGATAACTTCTAGCTCATTTGAGCGAGGTTAATCAATTGTGCCAAAGTGGATAAGTGCTGCGCGGATCGCGATGAACCACACCGCGAGCGTGGCAAATAGGTAGAGGTAGAACCGAAGTATGATGAGATTGAATGTGCAATGGACAGCACTATGCAATGTGCGAAACACAACGAAGACCCACGCGGCGTTCACATACACTGTATCCACCTGCTTTGTGATGAACAGGTATAGGACAAGCGCATAGAAAAGTACCGGAATCTCGAACAGGTTTTTTAGGTTATCCGATGGATTGGATACGCTTGGTGGCGAAATTTGTGCCAGTGTACCCGGTATAGCAAGTTCATTCGGGGTGAGCTTTCTACTGGTGATAAAACTGATACGGCGGATGTACATATACACCCAGACTAAGAGTGTTAGAAACACTGTTGCAAAGAAGGGACTGAAAATTGTATCTTGCGTCATTTCTACCTCTCAAATTTGATTGTTCTGATAGTTTGTGGGCGATAAAGTGCGCCATATGCGATGTACAAGGCTTGAAGAAACATAGAGTAACGTAAATCCAATTAGAGGATGGAGTACCTCTAGGTGAAGAGGACTTTTGAGATGAATGCTGGCAAATTGTAGTCCAAGCAGCACTGGCAAACTTGCGGCGAGATGTCGTATTCTGCGTGAGAATGGGGCGATAAATGACCATCCCAGTAATACTAATGACAGCCCACTGTACCCTCGCACTAGCCAAACATGAATATTCCACCATGCAGGATTATTGAAGTAGGCAACTCCAACCGTTAATAACTGAGCAATCAAGCAGAGATTAAAGATGATTGATGTCACATAAAAGCCGATCTGTATCCAAGGTGTGGGAGTGCGATCGCGATCGGTTTCCAAACTTGTTGTCATGTCAAGTTGCTTTTGAGATTACAAGGGTAATATAATTCGAGTATTGCAATGCTTCTAGACCTCGATCGGGTACTCTTTTTGACAATCAAGCAATTTGGTTACAAGCCCCCGAATTCATCCGTGGGGTCAATTCTAAAATCTAAAATCTAAAATCTAAAATCTAAAATCTAAAATCGGTTGACGCCATGACCATGACAAGTCCCTTGCAGCTTTTATTTGAAGCGATCGACCACGTAAAGGACGAACAAGATTTGCGATCGCACGTCCTGCCTAAAATCGGTGAGTATTTTGCAGCTAAACGATCGGGAATATTTTTCTTCGATCAACTGCCCTTGGTAGATAGCAATCTTCAGAAAACATTGCAAATTGGACTATCAATCGAACATAATCCTGTTGTACGTTATCTAGTGGAGCGTCACGCTCCTGTCCATGAAGCATTGGTGGCATCTCCCAAGGTTTGGACAATAATTTGTCCCCGACCCGATCATTGGCACGTGATGGCGGGGCCGATTGTCAGTCGCGGTCAATTAATGGGTGTAGTGGGTTGTACGCGCGATCGGTCAATGCCCGCTTTCGATACAGAAAATCTAGCCGATTTGAGTGCGATCTGTTTGCATTTGTCTGTTTGGGCTGCAACAGTACGCGCGGCGAAGCTATCCCGTAGGGAATCGCAACACCAACCTTTCAAAACCTCACGCCTAACGCCTCGTGAATTGCAAATTGCCGAATTGGTTGCTTTGGGGCGAACCAACGCAGAAATCGGGAGGGAACTTTGGATTACTGAGAATTCAGTGAAGCAAGCTTTGAAGCGAATGTTCCGTAAGCTTGAGGTTTCGTCTCGTGCACAAATGGTTGCACAGCTTTCCGCGACAAAAAATCATTTGCCAAGTGTAAAAATGTCTCCATCCAACTTGATGCAGAACACCCACCAATAAACTTAACGCTAGAAACACCGAGAGCGATCCTCTTCGAGGGCTTCGCTAACGCACCGAATTAAAGAGCGATCTACTGGTATTTTTAAAGTATTGGTATTGCGATCGCGCTCGCTAGCTAACGGCACATTAAACAAAGTGAAAAGACTCTATTGAGTCCGTTTCAACTGAAATATTGCACCCTTCTCGCTTAACAGGCTTTTCGACCTGTTCCACAAAAAGTAAGTGAATTTTTTTGTGGGGTGGGCAGGAGAACCCGCCCGTGAAAGGGTTATTGCAACTGGTGCAAGATATCAGTTCCAATGAGTTGGTGCGATCGAGAGGGCGATCGCTAGCAACCTTAACTCATTGTCTCAATCTTTCACCGCTACATCCGATCGAGCTTAGAATTTTCATCCCTAGAACGAAACACTAGGTATTTGTTTTTTATTGACTGTAAAAATTGCTATTGTATCACTATAGGATTACCCCTATCTACTTTTTATGGAAATAGATCGTGTGCCATTTCTGAATCGCCTCCGGCGCACCATGTCCTCTGCCGAAACTTGGGGGTTGAGTGTGGTTGGATATCTGATGTGGTTTACCTTAGCGCCGTCGATGCAAGCAGAAATTGGCTCTGCATCTCTGTTGGTCTGGATTCCTGGTGTGATCGTCGGAATTCTGTTTAACCTTCAAGTTCAGAGTTTGGGTGAGAAATATCCAGATGTATCTGGGGGAACACCAAATTACATCACGCGATTGCTCCATCGTTACCCTGCCCTTTCCCGCTATTTGGGGATTGCCTACTACTTGGGATGGGTTTCCTTTCCGCCCATTAATGCGATCGTCATCACAAATTTGATTCAATTCCATTTAGACCCGATGGGGCTGAATATTCCAGAAAAAGTGTTTGAGATCGGTTTTACTGCGATCGCTTACTTTGTAGCATTCAGTGGCACCCGCGCCGTCGCCATTCTGCACCTCTTTTTTGTCTTTCCTTCGATCGGCTTTTTACTCCTCTTTTGCGTTCAGGGTTTAGGCTGGCTTGCCTTTTCGCCCCAAAGCCCCGGACTCTTGCCCAGCAGCATTGATGCCCTCAGTGTCCAGGACTGGCTGAAATGGTACTTGTTTGCCGCTTATAGCTTCTATGGCTGTGATACAGCTTCATCCTTTGTAGCAGACAGTCTCCACCCAAAAGACACCCTCAAGGCGCTGTCTTGGGTTGCGTGGTTCATGCCTCTGGTGTTTTTGGGTGGCAGTTTAGTATTGGTGCAGTTGGGAACCGTTCCCGGTTTAGAAGGCAATTTGTACGGCAATTTCTTGGTAGCTGCCAAGCCTTTCTGGGGAGACGCTGCCCCTGTCATAGTCACATTGCTGGTTGCGGCTACCTGTTTGTTGGGATCTGCGACTAGCGTTTGCAATACACCCCGCATCCTTTTCCAACTCGCGCAGGATGGGCTGTTGTCTCCTGTGTTTGGCGCAGCGTCCCGTCGGGGTGCCCTAGAACCCGCGCTGTTGCTAAGCTTTATCTGTAGTTTAGGATTTTTAGTATGGGGCAACACCACTCGAATTGTCGTGGTGTCAGGGGTGAGTTTATTCATTTCTATCATGGGGTTGCACTTGGGGCTGTGGATGCAGCGCAACGATCCAGTCGTGCGTTGGGGGCGAGTATCCTTAGCATTGCTGGTGGTGGAGTTCATTTCCCTGGTGGTGGGTGGTGTTGCCTGGGGAGGGATGGATTTTGGCATCGGGTTGCTGTTGCCGTTAGCAGTGATAGCGCTCGACGCTGCAATTCTGCGGATTCCTTGGGCATCTTTGCACTTACCGTGGTGGGATAGACTCCATACCAAGCCAGTAACTCCTCCTAAACACGAATACTTTGTGGTGCTTCAGGTAGGCATTTTGATTGCGCTGATTTGTGGTGCAGCGACGATCAGTTGGCTCATCCGCTCCTGGCTGCGGGTAGAAGCCGGAACCAACAATCCCTATCTGCTGATTATTGTGTTGATGACGCTGGCATTTGTGGGAGTGGCAATTGCTTGCTGGACAAGTCTGCCCCAGGTTGCTGCGATCGAAGAACTAGCAATTTCCTCAACCGCGCAAGCTAAAGAACTGGAAACAACCCTAAACGAACTGAAAAAAGCCCAGATGCAAGTTATCCAAAGCGAAAAAATGTCTAGCTTGGGGCAGTTGGTTGCGGGAATTGCCCATGAAATCAATAACCCGGTCAACTTCATCCACGGTAATCTCACCTACCTGGACGAATATACCAAAAATCTGCTGCAGATGATAGAACTCTATCAACAGCGCCATCCCAGCAACGATCCAGACGTGCAAGCAATGGCAGAGGAAATCGATTTGGAATTCCTCACTGAAGATATCCCAAAGATAATTTCATCTCTAAGGGTAGGAACCCAGCGAATTCGCGGTATTGTCCTCTCGTTGCGAAACTTTTCTCGCATGGATGAAGCAGACTTCAAAGATGTTGATATTCATGAGGGAATTGAAAGTACATTGCTGATTTTGCAACACCGGCTCAAAGATAAACCAGAGTGTCCTGGCGTGGTAGTAATCAAAGACTATGGCACTTTGCCCAAGGTGGAATGTTTCCCCGGACAACTCAATCAGGTATTCATGAATATTTTGGTTAATGCCCTGGATGCCCTAGATGACAGGAATACCAAACGCTCTTATCAGGAGCTTAAAGACACCCCGAACCAGATTACGATTCGGACTTCTGCGATTGACCATCAATGGGTGGAGGTTGCGATCGCTGACAACGGAATCGGTATGCCAGACCGAGTGAAGCAGCGCATTTTTGACCCCTTTTTCACCACCAAACCCATGGGTAAAGGTACGGGTTTGGGAATGTCGATTAGTTATCACATCATTACTGAAAAACATCGCGGTAAAATCAAGTGTTTTTCTACACTTGGCTCTGGCACTGAGTTTGTGATTCAGATCCCCATTCGGCAACAGACAATTTCAGGATTCCCGATCGCTGCTGAATCTTAACCACTTCGCGTTCAGTGCAGCCCTCAAACAATCTGAGGCGGTACAACAATCGATCGGGGTGTCAATTACCGCCAACTGCTCGATCTGAAGCAGTAAGAATCTTAGAAGCGCGATCGCCCTTGACAAAAATCGCACTCTTGGCAGAACAATAAGGATAGAAATTAAGAGAGCGATCGTACAGAATTGAAGGGCGATCGACCCACTGGTAATTTTGAAGTATTGGGTATTGAGTATTGCGATCGTGAATGGCGCCATGAAGTTGTGCGACGGCAAATAAGCGTGAACTGCTACATAACGCTGACCGAGTAGGCACGAATTGCCCCATCAACTGTCGCAATAGTCAGACCATTCTCTAAAGCTTGACAGATAAGCATTCTGTCAAAAGGATCGCGATGTAATGGTGGCAGTTTAGCCAGTTGAGCTACGCTACTTTCATCAAGAGAAAGACTGACAATTTGATGAAGATCGCGCTGTTTGGGTAAATATGTTTCGGGATGCTCCGGCAGAGGTAACTTACCCAACTGGTACTTGACAATTGCTTCCCAGACTGAAACTGCACTCAAATATACCTCATTATCTGGATCGCGAATTGCATCTCGAACATCTGTTGATAACTGGGCATCACCACTGATGAACCATAAAAAGATGTGCGTATCTAGCAGAATCTTCATTTACCTTCAAATGCACTGAGGATATCTTCCGACAAAGGATCATCGAAATCATCTGGAACAGTAAACTCGCCTGCACACAAACCAAATGGTCGTAATTGCTTGCTGCTAGAAATAGGTCTGAGTTCGGCGATCGGCTTATCTGCTTGCAGGATAACAAAAGTTGCACCTGCCTCCACTTGACGCAGATACTTTGAAGGATCGCGCTGAATTTCGTCAACTGTGACGTTCAACATAAAAATGCCTCAGTATAAAGCTCCATAGAGAATACTCCCCCTCACTCAATTGTAGATGATGGAGCGTATGCTCCCACTTAGGATAAGTCTTGAATCATAATTAGTGAATTAAAGAGCGATCGACCAAAGGGTAATTTTGAAGTATTGGGTATTGCGATCGAGCGTTGGAAACTACAACTCATCAATCGTCACTAACCCCCCCTCAGTAAACTGAACCACAAGCTCATGTTCATCCAAAAGAGCAGTCCCAACTAGAGGTCGCCGTCCTGTAGCAAATACACGAATCTCTCGTTCCTCTCCGTTCCAAAGAATAATAGCTTTATGAACTGGCAGTATAACTTCGCTATTATCAGCTAAATTCACGGGCAAATCATATCTAAACGGAAGACCGAGCAGAGCAACTGCTTCGGGTGGTAAACAAATCTGATCCGTAAATCCTGTATCTATCACAAACTCGATCGGGATGTCCGATCGATTCGGAATACGAAATGGCACAGTAATAATTGCGTGTCCATCAACCACAATACCTGAAATCACTTAGACACACGCTCCATGACACCACCTATAGATGCAGCAACGTTATATCCAATACGGATACCAAAGAGTCGAGCATTAGGATTTTTCGCACTCAGGTAATCAGCAGCGTGTAAGCCATTTTCATCAACTTTATAGTCGCCTGTTTCTATATCAATGATGACCATCTTGCCAATATTCTCTTCTAATTCAATTTTTTGGCGGATGGTGCTCTCATACAACTGTTTCGCACGACGAGCGACTTCTTCACGACTCAAAAGGATTGTTTGCATACATTCCCTCTTTTTTATAATTCTTACTCTTGTTATGGATATGATAGCTCACTATCTGCCCATTCTGATAAATGCCTTCGATGGTTTTTAGCATGAGTTGCAGTTTGGTTAGTATTCCCTTATATTTTACCAAGACTCTAAAAACTCTTCCACGGTCAATTCAATGTCACCTGCAATCTGTCGTAGCAATCTCGGAGAAATATCGCGACCTTTATGAAATGGAACAGTCGTTCCTCGACCATCTTCATGACGAAACTGCTTGTGCGAACCCTTCTGACGAACCTCGACAAACCCAAGATTTTCTAAGATGCGAACAATCTCTTGGGGCTTCAAAACAGGAATATTGCTCATAACCTACGCAACTACAATTTGCTGAGTACCAACAAACTCTGCATTGAAAGCTAGATGCTCATCTTCCAACAGCATCTCGATCACTTCACGCAGGTTCGCTTGTAGTTCGTCTAAAGTTTCTCCTTGAGAATGCGCTCCAGGGAAACCGGGAACATAGCCTACATACAAAGCAGTTTCATGGTCTTTCTCAACAACCGCAGTGAACGTTCTCATAAAGTTAAACTCAAATAGCTTAATTTTTAAGCAAAATCTAACACCTTTAATTATAGCATATTTGTCTCGCGAAAAAGAACAATTAAGACTAATTTGCAGAGTGCTTTGCCAGAAACAGATTTTATAGAGATAACTCAATTAACTGTTTATCGGGCGCAAGTTCATTTTGCTGACTGGCGACTTCAAGCCAACCCTGAACAGCATCTTCTAGCATCTCTAACAACTGTTCATAACTCTCTCCCCAGGTGTGACAACCTGGAAGTGCTGGAACTGAGCCACACCATACGCCATCTTCTTGCCAGATAATCGCCTTAATCTTCATGAGCAATCTCTCATAGCTATAATATCCGATCGATATGGATATGATAGCTCACTACTTCACGATGTTTCTGGATCGAGTTCTTGGGTTTTACCTGCGTGATACTCAGCCATTGCGGAGGCTGCAAGTTTGGCAAGAACATCGGGAGAACGGGAAAATGCTCGATCGCATCTTAGATCGTCTTGAAGTTCTTCCAAAATCATTGAGGCGATCCTCTTCTGCAAGCTTCGCTAACGCATCTTGCTCACTTGCAGACAAGGTTTTTAACCTAGCGATCGCACGCTCAAGTAACTCAGTCATAGTTAGCACACTTTTACAATCAAAATGGCATCTTATTTATTATCGCTTCTTTCAGGCAAATCGATATGTAGGAAGTCGAGCTATCTACGCCGCAAATTCTGGGAAATACTTGTCTACAAAATCCATAACCTTTTGAAAGTGGAGAATTCCTTCCTCTGGCCTTAGTGTCCCATACTCGTGGTCTAGATATCTAAGTTTCCAATTATCGGAGTTTTTTAGATAAACCTGTGCATAATCTGTTCCATGCCTGCGATCTAACCACCGTAAGGCTCCAATAGCCCATTCTTGGTCGTATTGTCGATCGCCAACGGGTAAATAGGTGTCGAGATACGATCGCAAAACTCTTACCGACTCAGCACCGTCAAAACGAGCTAATGCAAAACAATGAAATTGTCCTGCATAACAAGTTTGACTTGGACTCAGCAAAGTTTCAATTTTATTGAGATGTTGTGGAAAGCGCCCAATTCCACAAAGCCAACTTGCAGTAATTGTATGTCTCCAACAACGGTTATACATATGGATCAGTTGTTTGTCAGTTACTTCATATAGAGCAACTCTTGTCGAGTCCACAAACGCATCTACATCTTCTTTGTCAATCCGTCGTAAAAAGTTACCGTGTAAAACGTTGAGATAAAGTGGCTGGACATAATGCTTTGGAATATTATATTCTGTCATTCTCTTTGAGTATGAAATTGTTAAGACTGAACATCTCAAAGATAACATCATCGCAAATTGACGCGAACCTCTAATAGACAAGCTCCAGCCCTTAAAAAATATAAAACCCCCAAACCTTATCCTTAAAAGGGTTTGGGGGTTTTATTCCTAAATCCAGTTTAAATCACAACTTGCTCGGCTCGATCGCCGGAGCACGCAGAGACACAGTTTTATCCGCAGCAGCCTTAGCAACCAACGACGGCACAGAATCACGCAACTTTGCAGTCAACTGTACAGTAGTCGCATCATAAACCTGAGTCAGAATTTTCGGATACAAACCAATGCCAATAATCGGCACTAACAGAGCCGCAATAATAAACACTTCTCGCGGTTCTGCATCCACCAATTCCTCGTGTTCCGACAATTCCTTATTCTCAGGGCCGTAGAAAATCTCCCGCAGCATCGACAGCAGGTAAATGGGAGTCAAAATCACCCCGACAGCAGCTAGAAATACCACGCAAACCTTAAACACAGGATTGTAAGCATCGCTCGTTGCAAAACCCACAAACACCATTAATTCTGCTACAAAACCGCTCATTCCCGGCAAAGCCAAAGAAGCCATAGAACAAGCAGTCCACATTGCAAAAACCTTACGCATTTTCTGCCCTACACCGCCCATTTCGTCGAGCATGAGCGTGTGAGTGCGATCGTAAGTGCAACCCACCATGAAGAACAAACTCGCCCCGATTAAACCGTGAGAAACCATTTGCAGCATTGCACCGCTAGTTCCCAAATCGGTAAACGAAGCTATCCCAATCAGCACAAACCCCATGTGCGAAATTGAAGAATAAGCAATTTTCCGCTTCAAATTTCGCTGAGCAAAAGAAGTTAATGCGGCGTAAACAATATTTACCACACCCAAAATTACCAAGATGGGTGCGAAGGTAGCGTGAGCATCGGGGAGCATTCCCGCATTCATCCGCAGTAAAGCGTAACCGCCCATTTTTAGCAGAATTCCTGCTAGCAACATATGGGCGGGTGCGGTTGCTTCCCCGTGAGCGTCAGGGAGCCAAGTGTGCAGCGGAAAAATTGGCAGTTTGACGCCGTAAGCTATCAAGAAACCTGTGTACAGGAGCAATTCTACATTGGGGGCGTAATCTTTAGCTGCGATCGCCCGCATATCGAAAGTCACCGTATCGCCGTAAAACGCCATCGTCAGCCCGCCAAGCAAAATAAACAGCGAACCGCCTGCGGTGTAAAGGATAAACTTAGTTGCTGCGTAGAGGCGCTTCTTGCCGCCCCAGATTGACAAAATCAGGTAAATCGGGACTAATTCCAGTTCCCAAACCAGGAAAAACAGCAACATATCCTGCACGGCAAAAACTGCGATTTGGCCGCCGTACATTGTCAGCATCAAAAAGTAAAAAAGCTTCGGTTTAAATGTGACTGGCCAAGCTGCTAAAGTAGCCAGCGTAGTAATAAAGCCTGTGAGCAAAATCAGCGGCATCGATAAACCGTCAGCACCCACAGACCAATTCAAATCGAGTTGCTGCACCCAAGTATAGCTTTCTACCAGTTGCAAATCTGGATTGCTGAAGTCGTACTGAGTGTAAAAAGCGTAAACAAGTAGGGCAAAATCGATCAAACCCACAATTAGGGCATACCACCGCACCGTCTTGCCATCCTTATCAGGAATTAAAGGAATCAGCAAGGACGCAGCAATGGGAAACAGAATTGTTGTTGTTAACCAGGGAAAGTTAGCTGTATCCATTGCGTTTTAAAATGAGCCATCAGTTATTAGGTTTAAACACCTTTTGGCAATTTTAGCCTAAATTTTATACTTTCTTTATACGTAACAAATTTTTTTGCTCTTATTTTGACAGATTATCCGATCGCAACAGTTAAGTTTAATCAAAGATTTATTTCTATTTGCTAATTGTCAATGGTGAGTTATTGAGCTAATACAATTTCTTAAAATATCTCCTGGTGGGACACGCCACCGTGCTCATTGGTGTCAACTTAAGACTGAAGCCCATAATAAATGTCGCTTTTTGTCGAGTCTCGATCCCCCTAAATCCCCCTTAAGAAGGGGGACTTTGAGTGCTTCCAGTTCCCCCCTTATTAAGGGGGGCTAGGGGGGAGCGAGGCCTCATCGTCAGATAGCAGACCGGTACTAACTTTTACCTTAAGTTGACACTAAATGCCGTGTCCCTACAGATTTAACTAACTCCAGAAACGATCGCAAAACCCAGAACTGCGACAAACACAATCAGGGCATAAAATTGAGCGCGACCGCTCTCAAAGTATTTCAAACCTTCGCCCGTAACCAGGGTGATAAGCCCTGTTAAGTTGACGACACCATCGACGACTCGCAAATCAACTTCCATGACTTGCCGCGCTAAACGGCGGCTGCCTTTGACGAAGAGAAATTCGTTGATATCGTCGAGATACCACTTGTTGAGGGAGAACTCGTAAAGCGGTTTGATTTTTTGGGCGATCGCCCCAGCATCAATTTTACGGCTCAAATACATCAGAGAAGCCAAAGTAATGCCCAGCAAAGCAATACCTACAGAGCTTCCGCCCATAATCAAAAATTCCGTCAAATTGAACTCAGCAGCGTGTTCCAAAACTTCTTCGAGAGACTCGCCAGGAGCGCGAACAAACTGCTCGAAATAATTGGCAAACGGCGTACCGAGAAAACCGATAAACACAGAAGGTACTGCCAGCAACACTAACGGCAGAGCCATTGTCAGAGGAGATTCGTGAGGCAAATGATCGTGCTCATCGTGACTGTCGCCAGTTGATGCCAATTCCTTAACGTTCATCGCTCCGGGGCCGAAAGCAACACCGGGTTGCAGGAGTTGCCGCTTGATGGCGCTGTCATTTCCGCGGAATTCGCCCTCAAAGGTGCTGAAATACATCCGGAACATATAAAACGCGGTCATCCCGGCCGTCAGCCAGCTAACAGCCCACAGAGCGGGATTGGCTGCGAAGGCGCTGGCGAGAATTTCGTCTTTTGACCAAAAACCAGCAAACGGCGGAATTCCGCAGATTGCTAAATTGCCGATTAAAAAGCAAGCAGAAGTAATCGGCATATATTTCCGCAAGCCGCCCATGACTCGCATATCTTGAGCGAGAGCGGGGTTGTGGCCTACAACTGCTTCCATACCGTGAATCACTGAACCTGAACACAGGAACAGCATTGCTTTGAAGTAAGCGTGAGTCATCAAGTGGAAAAGTCCGGCACTGTAAGCGCCGACGCCCATCGCCATCACCATGTAGCCGAGTTGGGAGATGGTGGAGTAGGCTAAGCCTTTTTTGATGTCATTTTGGGTAATCGCGATCGACGCTCCCATAAATGCCGTAAAACAGCCGGTGCAGGCGATCAAATTCATGACTGCCGGCAGCCCCTCAAACACCGGGTACATCCGAGCGATCAGGAATACGCCGGCGGCTACCATTGTCGCGGCGTGGATTAAGGCCGAAATCGGTGTCGGGCCTTCCATTGCGTCTGGTAGCCAGACGTGGAGGGGGAATTGAGCGGATTTGGCTGCTGGTCCCAAAAATATCAGGACGCCGAAGATTGTCGCCAGAGTCGCCGACAGAGCACCGGATTCGACTAAGGAGTGCAGGCGTTCGCCCATCACCTCAAATTCAAAGCTGCCGGTGGCCCAGTAAATGCCGAGGATGCCCAGCAGCAGGCCGAAGTCGCCGACGCGGTTGGTGACAAAAGCTTTTTGGCAAGCGTCAGCAGCGGGTTTGCGATCGTACCAAAATCCGACTAGCAGGTATGAACACATACCTACGAGTTCCCAAAAAATGTAAATCTGAACGATATTCGGGCTGATTACCAGACCCAACATCGACGCGCTGAAGATGCTCAGGTAAGCGTAAAAGCGCACGTACCCGTCATCGTGAGCCATGTAGCCGTCGGTGTAAATCATCACCAAAAAGGCGACCGTGGTTACGATCGCCAGCATTACCGCCGTCAGGGGGTCGATGATATAGCCCATATTCAGCGAGAAGTCGCCTGCAGAAGCCCACTGAATAGTGCGGGTGTAGGGTGCGTGGCCCTGTAGTTGACTCCACAGCAATGCGAAAGAGAGTACCATTGACCCTCCGAGTGCGGAGACGATTAATATCGCATTCGCTTGTCGGAGCTTGTTGGTTGCCTGGTTAAAGGTGATTAAACCTAGACCTACTAGCATTGCGCCTGCCAGCGGCAGGACAGGAATCAGCCAAGCGTATTGATAAAGCAGTTCCATCACTGATAGGTAGTTTAAAGTTTCTACTAGATATTGCCAAAACTGTAAACAATTGTGACACACGCCTGCCCGACTGGGCCAAAATACTCGATCCAATTCTTTAAGTATTGCTATAGCCGAGTGCGATCGCGAGCGAGACGATCGCCCTACTTTTTTCATCGCCAGCGAGACGATCGCACTAAAGGCCGAAAATTATTATTCCGGTGAAAACGGAAACTATACGACAAATCTTACAGTCCTGTGAATTCAAGACGGCGAGATTTATTTTGGTGTCAGATGGTTGATGGAAAAATGGGGAAAGCCTTCTGCTTTCTACATAAAAGCCGAAGGCCTTCTAAACAAGAGCCGAATGTCTTGGAACCGTTACCTGTTGGCTACTTCCTGGCGTTGCAGCCGTTGAGATGGGGAAGCTACGTGAGCCGCTAGCATCCACGAATCCAGAGTCCGCCGCAGTTCCTCGCGTCCTTGGTAGTCTTCAAATCTAAATCGAACTTTATCGCCCTCAAACAAAATCAGCGTCGGCAGACTTGTCAGCCGGTAAGTGTGGGCCAACTTGAAACATTGATCCGCATTCACCCCTACGAGTTTGACTTTTTCTGCCCAGTGTGCCTCAAAAGTCTTAAGCGTGGGGTCGATCGCGCGGCACAAACCGCACCAAGGCGCCGAAAAGTGCACTAAAACGGGGGTAGAGGCTTGAAACACCTCTTGTGCAAAAGTGCGTTCGCTAACCGACAACACCATGAGCCCTCAAAATTTAATAATTTTTTTCTATCCTAGGGATCATGCTACCAGTATGTGTTCCTAGTGACACGCATCAAAAAAGGATGAATTTTCCACAGCAGGCCCGTAAAAATGACTACACCTACGTAGGAAGGGCGCAAAAACTCAAGCAAATCAAGGGTTTGACGCTTTTGTAGGATTGCCAAAAATGGAATAATTGAGGTTCGAGATTTGATGGTTTCAAAGGATTCTCCAAAACGAGCCTGAAGCCGCCTGTCGCCGTGCCACACTCCAAAAAGGTGGTGAAGTACCAAACCGATAGAAGTGACGAGGGTAAAGCTAGTACCAATCCACAGGGTGTGGGCCACGCACCAAATCACCTGTCCCACCATTTGCGGGTGACGGGTGATGCGAATGATGCCGGCTTCGTAGAGGTGAACTTGGGGCTTTTGGACGGCGGCAATTTCTAGGAGGTTGAAAGTTGCTGGGTACAGAAACAGAAAAGAAATTGCCGAAAGTATCCAAACTGCGGGTTTAACTCCGGGTACTCCCTGTACTTGCCAAAGCTGCAAACCGTCGTAACGGTGGTTGAAAAAGTAGACAACCAGAATGACGGCTAGCGGCAAACTGACAAGGGCAAAAAAAACGCGGTAAAGTCTCGGCCCAATCAGCTTTTCACCTTTTGGCCGGAGGGCTGCTAAACCGCTGTGGGCGATCGCAAAAACCAGTAACAAGCCCAGAATAACTAAGTGGGAGTCGAGCGCCAAGTCGATCGTCATTGCAAATATTAAGAAAAGTTATTGATTCTCTGCCAATTTGTGTCACAAAGTATCTATGGGAGCATTCAGCGGTTATCAGTCAGTTAACTGTTCACTGTTCGCTGTTGACTGTTGACTGTTCGCTGTTCGCTGTTGACTGTTCGCTGTTGACTGTTCGCTGTTTGCTGTTCGCTGCCTACAGTCAACCGTCAACCGTCAACTGACAACTGACAACTGACAACTGACAACTGACAATTTAGATATATGTCTGACCTTCCTTTCACTTTAGACCAGTTACGCATTCTCAAGGCGATCGCCTCTGAAGGAAGCTTCAAACGCGCCGCAGACAGCCTCTATGTATCGCAGCCAGCAGTTAGCTTGCAGGTGCAAAACTTAGAGAGACAATTGGACGTGCCGCTGTTTGACCGGGGGGGGCGGCGGGCGCAACTGACCGAAGCCGGACACCTGCTGCTGAGTTACGGCGAGAAAATTTTATCGCTTTGCCAGGAAACTTGTCGAGCTCTGGAAGACTTGCAAAATCTGCAAGGCGGTACTTTGATCGTGGGCGCTTCTCAAACAACGGGGACGTATTTGCTGCCCCGGATGATCGGGATGTTTCGCCAAAAGTACCCGGATGTAGCAGTACAGCTTCACGTTCACTCGACTCGCCGCACGGCGTGGAGTGTGGCCAACGGGCAAATCGATTTGGCAATTGTTGGCGGAGAAATTCCTACCGAACTTGTAGAAGCTTTAGAAATTGTTCCTTACGCTGAGGACGAACTGGCTCTGATTCTCCCTCCATCTCACCCGATGGTACAACAAGAAAGTATCCAAAAAGAAGACCTTTACAAATTGCAGTTTATATCCCTGGATTCGCAGTCTACTATCCGCAAAGTAATCGATCAGGTACTGACTCGCTGCGGCATTGACACGCGCCGCTTGAAAATTGAGATGGAGCTAAATTCGATCGAAGCAATTAAAAATGCCGTTCAGTCGGGGCTGGGAGCTGCTTTTGTCTCGGTTTCGGCGATCGAAAAAGAGTTGCTCATGGGCGTCTTGCACAAATCTCAAATGAACGAAGTTTTGGTAACTCGGATTTTGTCCCTGATTTACAACCCCAACCGCTACCGTTCTAAAGCTGCGGAGGCTTTCAGCAATGAAATTTTGCCCCAGTTTGCTACTTATTCCACCATCCACGAGAAGAAAGAACCCCCGGCGATCGAGTTGGGACTCATAGAAATAGCAACTCCCAACTCGGCGGGAAGTTAATCTTTTAGGTCGCCGGTTGTGAGCAGTTCGCGGTTAGTTGAGAGATTAAAATCTGGTTTGATAACTCCTGGGAAAAATGGCAAATTACCAATTACCAATTACCAATTACCAACAACCAATTACCAAACCAAAATGGAAGTTTACTGCACCCGCCCGGGCTGCCCGCGGCCTCAAAACTATTTTCCCGACCTCGATGACAGTTCGCGGCTGAAAACGGTGCAGCAAAAGTTTTGCACGACTTGCGGGATGCCCCTGATTTTGAGCGGTCGCTATCTGCCCGTGAGGTTGTTGGGTCAAGGCGGTTTTGGGGCGGCGTTTTTAGCCAGAGACCGCTATACTCCGGCGATGCGGCAGTGCGTTGCTAAACTTTTGCAGCCGTCGGTAAGTCTGACTCCGGCACAGCTAAAAATCGCTCAAACTCTGTTTGAACGGGAAGCGGCGGTGCTGGAAGAACTGGGAAACGAACATTCGCAAATTCCGAGTTTGCTGGCGTTTTTTGAGCTGACTGTTACGAGTTTGCAGGCAGGGAAAAACGATCAGTTTTTCTATCTGGTTCAAGAATTTATTGACGGTGAAAATTTGGAAGATGAACTGGCTGTTAAAGGCAAGTTTTCGGAGGCGGAAACGGTGGAGGTGCTGCGGGAAATTTTGAAGGTTCTCGATTTTGTCCACTCTCGCGGTTCGATTCACCGGGATATTAAACCTGCTAATATTATGCGGGGTAAAAACGGTCGGCTTTATTTATTAGATTTTGGGGCTGTTAAACAAGTAACACAAAGTGTTGGGAGTGCAAAAGCTTCGACTGGTATTTATTCTTTGGGTTATGCTCCGCCAGAACAGATGAGCGGGCAAGAAGTGTATCCGGCAACGGATTTGTATGCTTTGGCTGTGACTTGCATTACTTTGCTGAGCGGTTTGCAGCCGACGGAGTTGTTTGATAGTTACAGAAACGAGTGGAATTGGCAGTCGCGGGTGCAGGTAAGTTCGCGTTTGGCTCACGTTCTCGATCGAATGTTATTATCCGCTCCCAGCCAGCGCTTTCAGTCGGCAGCGGAGGTGGAAGCGGCTTTGAAATACAATTCTCAACAGCCTACGAGGGTCGTGGCACCGCCGACAGTCAGGACTCCGACTCCCCTACCGACTCAGCAGCTACCACCGACTCAGCAGCCTCCTGTGCCTGTTCCTGCAACTCCTCCGTCTGGCCTGCAACCTTCGCCGAGAAGGGCTTTTTCTATTTGGGAGGTTTTGGGAGGGGCGGCGTTTACGGGTTTTGAGGGTGGGTTGCTGGCGATCGCCCTGACGAGTTTACCGTTTTCTCCGAGTGTTGGTATCGGATTGTTGGGGATGATTGTGGCGGGTTTGATTTACGGGCAGTACCGCAGGGCGATCGAACAAACTGAGATGTTGATTATTGGTGCAGGTACTCTGGCTTTGCTGTGGTTTTTTCCGGCTTTGCAGACGGCGGCAGTTGCGATTTATCCTAATTCTCCGCTCACGGGCGTGTTATTTGTGGGATGGTTGGGTGCTTTGGGGGCGATCGCTGGAACAGCTATTTTTCGCTTGATTTATAAGTTGCTTTATAATATCTTTTAAACGCATAAGCTGTTCGGCATTTAAATTGTCTGTCAAAAAACAATCAAACTTTTGTGGGGTGGGCGTCCCGCCCGCCTCTAAAATGCAATTTAAATGCGCGACAGCTTAGTTAATGACTAATAACCACACTTATGGATTCAGAATCTGTATTATGTAGGGTGCGCCGTGCGCACCTTACCGATATTATGTAAGTCCTGGACTAATCAGTAATGACTAATGACCGATGACTGATGGCTTTGTTCAGTCTTGCTGGGTAGTAAATTGGCGGGCACCGATTAAAGAAAAGGCGATCGCAGCCACTAACAAAACGGGTATGCTGTACCAAGGAAACTTGGCCAGATCGTAAGCAGCGGCTCTCAATCCAATACTGGCATAAGTCAGGGGCAACAGATAAACTATGCCTTTAAGGGCTACCGGCAGCGTCGCTGGGTCGAAAAATGTTGCTCCTAAAAATGACATCGGAGTTATCAGAAAATTGTTGTACAATCCGACTGATTCGATAGATTTTACGGTTAAACCTACTATCACTCCCATGCCCGCAAATACAGCGGAGTTGAGAATTATTACTAACAAAAATAGTGGATTCAGAAAGACGAGCTTTTGAGTAAACAAAACTGCTACTAAAATCACCGAAACAGAAGTCAGCATTCCCCGCAGTATTCCTGCTAGCATTTTGCCCGCGTGCAAAGCGAGCGGGTGTACTGGCAGCAACAGCAATTCCTCAAATGTTTTAGTATAAAGGCGTTCGCCGCAAATCGAAAATACTGTGCCGGTAAAACTTACAGTCATCGATGAGAGTGCTACCATTCCCGGCAGCATAAATTCTAGATAATTGCCACCAATTGCAGGTTTAGGCAAGGAACTTCCCAACCCGAAACCAAAAGCTAAAATGTAAATTACTGGGGATACTAAACCAGCGGCGGCAACTGGCACGATTCGGACTCGCAAATCTAACCATTCTCCCCAAAACACGGTGATTGTGTCTGTTAATATAGTTGTCAGCGCTGTTTTTTTCATGATTTGGTACTACTGTCTCCCTATAGCGGTAAAGCTCTTGATGTATTAAATTTTGTACGTTAGTTAATAACGGTAAGGTCGCAGCGCGCACCCTACAGATAACCATAAGATCCGCGCTGCGAACCTTACAGATAATTGATTTATTAAATTGTGTACGTTAGTTAAAATTGTAAAGTTAAAAGGTTAAATAATCAAGGCTGCTGCACTGTTCTATTTTCGTTTCAGTTAAAGGAATTTTGCCTGATTCTACTTTTTCCTGTTGTCTGTTCAACCAAATTGCTTTTAAACCAGCAGTTTTAGCGCCGCAATAATCTGCTTTGAAGCTGTCGCCGATATGCAACACATTCTCGGCAATGCAGTTGTGCTTTTGCAAAGCAGCGGTAAAAATTTGAGAATCTGGTTTGGCTGCACCCACCTCAGTGGAAATTGTCACAGATGTGAAATATTCTGCTAAATTGAGTGCTTTTAATACTGCATAAATTCTGGAATCGAAATTCGATACTACTGCTAATTCAATTCCTTGTTGCTGCCACTTATTTAATGCGGGCAATACGTCGGGATAGACGAACCAAGGTTCAGCGCTGGCAAAATGAGCGTAGAGTTCGACAAAGAATTTGGGAAAGTCTGAAAATTGGTGATAAACGCCTGCTATTTGAAAAGCTTTAGTGGCAACTGCTTGCCACCATTCAAATTCTAGCTGGGGAATTTTTGCTAATTCTCTCCCTGGAAATGCCATCGGACTTGCTGAAGAAAAGCTTTGGGAAAATGCTGCATTTAACTCTTCGTTAGAAACAGTTATTCCCCAACTGCTGGCTAATTTTCCATATACCTCGCCGACGCTGCCGCGAACGTCAAATAGTGTGCCTGCGGCATCTAAAAAAATAATTTTGGTCATTTTAGAAGGAAGAAGGAAGAAGACTTATCGCAAATCCGGTTGCATCGGAATGATTTAACCGCAGAGAACACAGAGAACACAGAGGAAGAGAAGAGAGGAAAACAGAAGAGAAGAGAGATGTGAATAATTGGGATTTCCTTGTTACTTCTACTTAGTTGTTAGTTGTTGGCGGATTTACTACACCGGAATGATTGGCAATATTGCCCGCAGGTTCAAATCGACCGCCTAAATATTTGGCGAGGAATTCTTCGGCGATCGCATAAAAGTGCAGGCGATTTTCCGGCCGCGCAAATCCGTGTCCTTCGTCTGTATAAAGCACGTATTCTACAGGTTTGCCGGCTTGCTTCATGGCATTGACAATTTGCTCGCTTTCTGCTACTTTAACTCGCGGGTCGTTAGCACCTTGGGCGATGAGTAAAGGTTTCTGGATGCGATCGACAAAAGATAAAGGGGATCGCGATTTCAAAAAGTCTGGTTCTGTTTCCAAATTGCCCACGCGGTGATACAAACTTGCTTTTCTCGGTTCCCAGTAAGGGGGAATAGTTTGCAGCAGCGTAATCAAATTGCTTGGCCCGACAATATCGACGGCGCAGGCAAAAACATCGGGACTAAAAGTCAATCCTACTAAGGCGGCATAACCGCCGTAGGAACCGCCCATAATCGCAATTTTATCCTGTTGGGCAATTCCTGTTTCTACCAGCCAATTTACGCCATCTAGCAAGTCGTCGTGCATTTTAGCTGCCCATTCGCGATTGCCGGCATTGAGAAAGGCTTTACCGTAGCCGGTGGAACCGCGAAAATTGATTTGCAAAACGGCGTAACCTCGGTTTGCCAGCCATTGGGCTTGTGGGTTGTAACCCCAGATATCGCGTGCCGAGGGGCCGCCGTGAACTAGCAAGACTGTCGGTACGGGTGTTGAGACACCAATCGGTTTTGTCAGGTAGCCGTGAATGGTTAAACCATCTCTTGCGGTGTAAGAAATGGGTTCCATTGATGATAGTGGTAGCCCTTCGAGTTTGGGTTGGTTGCTAAACAGAAAGGTGAAGGTTTTGGAAGCGCGATCGTAGGCATAATAATAAACTGGGCCGTCGTCTGTCCTGTAAGCAATTAGCCAAGTAGTGTCGGCGAGGTTGCGGCTGGTGAGGTCGAATTCGCCGGGACGGAATTTGCCGATCGCCTCAAAATCTTCTGTTATGCTTTGATCTAAAATTTGCCACTCTTGCTTGTCTTTGTAGAAGGAAACTGCTTGAATCTCTCGCTTGGTGGGGTGTATCAAAATATCGCCGACATCGTATTCTGGATCAGAGGCGATATCAGTTTCTTGTTTGGTTTCCAAGTCGAGTGCGATCGAACGTTTGGCGTTAGCATCGTGATTGCCGATGATGTAAAGAATTTTGCCGTTTTTTGAGAACATGACGGCACCGCCTTCGTCGTCGGGGCCCCAGCGTCGCAAGCTTTCCCAAGACTTATCGGCAGTTTCTCGAAATAGCAATTCTGTACTGCCGTCGGCATTTGTGGCTGTCGCCGCCCGCACTTGAAATTGGGCGTCCGCAATCCAAGTCCAACCCATGATGTTACCGGGGTTGTCGGTGTCGAGTTCAACGGCACCGTTTTGCAGGTTGATGCGGTAAACATCGTGTTTGCGGCGATCGCTGATGTTCATTTCCACTAATATTTCATTAGGGAAGTTGCGGTCAAGGGCGATCGGATGAGCTCGAACACCTTGAAATGGTGTCAAGTCGCGAACCAGGTTTGACTGAATATTGACTGAGAATAAATGCCATTTTTCATCACCATCAATATCTTGCTGATAAATGAGCTCTTCGCCGCTGTAAGTCCAGAAAAAGATGCGGATGCCGCGTTTTTTATCGGCTGTTAGTTGGCGGTCATCTGCTTGACCGACGGTACGGAGTCGCACTTGCAAGACGTTGTTTTCGTCGGGTGCAATGTAGGCGATATACTTGCCGTCGGGTGAAAGTTTGGGGCTAGTTTTTTCGGGATTTCCAAACAGAATATCGCGCTGAACTAGGGGCGGAAGTTCGGTTTTTGGCTGTTGAACTGTTGAAGTTTGCAAGGTTTATTTTGCCTCATATTTTCTAGCTGACGGGCGGGCAGGATGCCCACCCCCACAAAAAAACTGAATCTTGGTGAAACAGGCATCTTGCCTGTTGCTGAACAATAAAACTAATTATTTGTGGAACAGGCATCTTGCCTGTTGCTGAGGGGCGGGCAGGATGCCCACCCCACAAAAAAACTGAATCTTGGTGAAACAGGCATCTTGCCTGTTGCTGAACAATAAAACTAATTATTTGTGGAACAGGCATCTTGCCTGTTGCTGAGGGGCGGCAGGATGCCCACCCCACAAAAAAACTGAATCTTGGTGGAACAGGAATCTTGCCTGTTGCCGATCTATTTGAAAAAGCATCGATTAGCTTTTAAGCAACTCTTGAATCGGCTTGCTAATCCAATTGAAACCAACTTTTAGTTGATGGTCAAATGTGGGCATTCGATAGAGATAAGCTAAGCGGCGAGCAATGTGTGCTAGTTGTCCGTCGAGTTTAATTCCTAAACCGGCTAGGGTGGCGTTGTCTATTCCTAATGTCATCATTTCTCCTAGCGGCTGATAGCGGAAAGGAAGTAATGGGCGGCCGGTGAGGGAGGCCCAAATGTTCCAGGCGGTGTAGTCAGCTTGCTGGAAGGCTGTTTGGGCTGTTGCGGGGACTTTTTGACCGATCGCATCGTGACATTCAACTAAGTCTCCCAAGGCAAATATGTCTGGATGGTCGATAATTTGCATTGTCGGATTGACTGTTAATTGACCGCGGCGGTTTTGTTTGAGGGGTAGCGATCGCACTGCTTGACTAACTTGAGTTCCTACTGTCCACAATACTATGTCTACGGGGAGAACATCTAATTGTCCTTTGTAAAGTAAGGATATTGTGTCCGCTTCGATCGCCTCTACAGTTGTTTCTAAGTCGATCCACACTTTCCGTTTGTCTAAAGCTTTTGTGGCGGCTTCGCGGTTGAACTCCGGCGATGTCTGCAGAATCCTGTCGCTTTGCTCGACTAACCGCACGCGACCTTTGTCTCCGAGTCGATCGGCTAATTTACAAGCTAATTCTACTCCCGAATAACCGGCGCCGACGATCGCAACCCGAATTTTGTCGGTGTTGCTGGCTTCTAAAAATCGCAGTCTTTCTTCTAAGCGGTAAGCGTCGTCGAGGGTGCGAAACGAGTAAGCGTATTCAACCGCACCCTTGACCATATCTAGAGGGGTTTCGCCGCCTAAAGCTAAAACTAGGCGATCGCACGGAATTTCTGGCCCGTCGTGCAAGTGCACTCGCTTTTCCTCCACATCGATGCCGGAGACAGTACCTTGACAAAAGCGCACACCTGTGTTCTGCAAGACTTCGGCAAACGGTGGAGCAATTTCCCAGGTTTGGAGTTCGCCTGTCAGGAGTTCGTACAGCAGGGGAACGAACAAAAATCGATCGCGGCGGTCAACTAGAACAATTTCTGGTTTTTCGGTTTTGGAGAAGGGTAACTGACTCAAGCGCAGGGCTGTGTAGAGTCCGCCGAAGCCTCCGCCGAGAATGCAAATCCGGGGTTGTTGTTGAGTCATGATGTTTTGTTTGAGGGGCGATCGGTAGCAAGGCAACTTATCTTATTGTAACGAGAGTGGGGGAGTGGGAGTGGGAGAGTAGGAGAGTGGGAGAGGGGGAGTGGGAGAGTGGCGTGGGAAAATCTTCCCTCTTTCCCTCGAACCTCAACATCCATCGGTTAAATCCGTTAAACTCACATCTTGCACCATTCTCGCTTAACAGGCTTTCGGGCCTCTGAAGCGAAGAATGAATTTCTTGTGGGGTGGGATCTTCTAGCCCGCCCCTAAAAGCCTGATTGAGAATGGTGCAACATCCATCCGTTAAATCCGTTAAATCCGTCAAACAATCGGTTGCCGAACAGTTTTCTACATTTCTAGCCTTGATTAGCTCTACCTATTAACCACCCTCAAATTTTCTGAATGTTCGCAGAACTAATTTTGTACTATATTAGTTTATAACGAATTGTTTCGGAAATTAAATTCACTTTTTATAGGGTCATCTACTCTAACACTTGCCCCCGCACTCACAAGTGAAAAAAATCATGCAGATTTCCTCGAATTCTTCTAAATTTAAGAACGGCGATCGCAATAACGAAGACGGCTCATCTTTGCTAAGCAGCGAAGAAAAATATAAAAATTTAGTAGCTAATATTCCCGGTGCTGTCTACCACTGCACCTGCGACTGTACGAGCCCAGACGGGGAGTTAACACGGACAATGGCATTTTTGAGCGACGCTGTTCAAGAAATATCAGGCTATCCATCCTCTGATTTTATCAAGGATCGCGTCCGTTCTTTTGCCAGCATTATCCATCCTCAAGACCGCAAAAATGTGGATGCTACTGTCAAAAAAAGTGTAGCAACTAGAACTCCGTACATCCTTGAATATCGCATTGTCCGGGCTGACGGCGAAATTAGCTGGGTTTACGAAAAAGGTCAAGCTGTTGGCTGTGAGGCCCAGGAGGGTAGAGGAAAACAAGAGATAGAAGGGGAAATTGAGGGATTTTTGTCGGCTGTGGTTTTGCCAGTTTCGCCGATCGCAAATTCTCTGTCTCGGGTTGTTTATCTCGACGGAGTGATATTGGATATTACGGAGCGAAAACGAGCTGAGGAAAATCTGCGAAGCACTCAAGATTTTCTGAATGCGGTACTGCAAAATCTGCCGATTAGCGTCTTTATTAAAGATGCTGTAGAGCAAAAATTTATTTATTGGAATACTGCTAGCGAAGAATTGTTTGGCTATTCCAGCAATGAAGTGCTCTTAAACAATGCTGCTGACTTGTTGGAGTCAGATCAGGCTAACTATTTGCAAGCCCAAGATTTAGAAGTGTTTGCAACGAGAAAAGGCGTCGATTTGCCAGAAGAAACTATCCAACTTCCGCGCCGGGGAAAGCGGATTTTGCACACGAAAAAAGTTCCTTTGTTTGACGATTCTGGCGCGCCTAAGTACATTCTGGGTATTGCTGAAGATATTACGGAAAGCAAAAAAAATGAAACTGAATTGTCGCGCTTGGCTATTGTGGCTCAAAAAACGCAAAACGGTGTGATTATTACTGATGCTCAAGGCTGCATTGAATGGGTGAATGAAGGATTTACTCGGATTAGCGGTTACGTGCTGGCAGAAATGCAGGGAAAAAAACCGGGTGATGTACTGCAAGGCCCTCAAACAGACCCGCTAACTATTGCTCAACTGCGATCGGCTTTGGCTGCTGGTGTGCCGTTTAATCAGGAAATTTACAATTACAACAAGGATGGAAAGGGTTATTGGGTGGCGCTTTCGATCGCCCCAATTTATCAAGAAAATGGGGAACTAGAAGGTTTTATAGCGGTGCACACTGATATTACCGATCGCAAACAGACAGAGGAAGTGCTCAGGAAGAGCGAGAGTTATTACCGCTGCATTGTCGAGACGGCTTTGGAGGGCGTTTGGATGTTTGACGCCGAAAGCATCACGACTTTTGCTAACTCTCGGATGGCCGAAATGCTCGGGTATACTGTGGAGGAAATGCTGGGGCGATCGCTATTTGAATTTATCGACTGCGAGTCTAAGGAAATAGCAGAAAGTTACGTGCAGCGCCGCCGGAAAGGCATTCGCGAACGCTACGATTTTAAGTTTACTCGCAAAGACGGATCTCACTTGTGGGCGATCGTGTCGGCGACGCCAACGTTGGACGCTGAGGGCGAATTTTCCGGGGTTTTGCGGATGATTACTGATATTAGCGATCGCAAACAAGCCGAAGCAGAATTGCGCCAAACTCTCAAAGAGTTGGAATTTGAAAAATTTGCTTTGGATCAATCGGCAATTGTCTCGAATACTGACGAATTCGGAGCCATTACCTATGTCAACGATCAATTTTGCGAACTCTTTAAATATTCCCGAGAAGAACTGATCGGCAAAACCCACAGACTTGTCAATTCTGGCTATCACCCAGCAGATTTTTTCAAGCAGCTTTGGTCAACCATCCGCCAGGGAAAGGTTTGGCGGGGAGAAATGAAAAATCAAGCTAAAGACGGTACATTATTCTGGTTGGATACTACGATTGTACCTTGCTTAAATACCAGCGGAGAACCCCATCAATATGTAGCAATTCGCAAAGATATTACCAAGCGCAAACGCGCCGAAGAAGCGGTGCAGCTTTCCGAAAGTCAATTGAGGAGTAAGAATCAAGAATTGGCAAAAGCCCTGCGGGACGTGCATAAAACTCAAAGCATGATGGTTCAAAATGAAAAAATGGTAAGTTTGGGGCAATTAGTCGCTGGCGTTGCTCACGAAATTAACAATCCAGTTAGCTTTATTTACGGCAACGTCATGCACGCTAACGATTACTTTAAAGACTTGCTAAAAATGCTGCAACTTTACCAGCAGGAATACCCGCAACCCACACCGGCAATTCAACAAGAGATAGAAAAGATAGATTTGAATTTTATGCTCACAGATTTGCCGAAGCTGTTAAATTCCATGAAAATGGGAGCAGAGCGAATTCGCCAGATCGTGCTGTCGCTGAAGAATTTTTCGCGATTGGACGAAGCCGAACAAAAGCAGGTGGATATTCACGAAGGGATTGAAAGCACTTTGTTGATTTTGCAGCATAGGTTAAAAGAAACGGCAGGACATCCGAAAATTACGCTGCTCAAGGAGTTCGGAAATTTGCCCCGCCTACAGTGTTATGCAGGACAGTTGAATCAGGTATTTATGAATATTATTGGCAATGCAATTGATGCTTTGGAAGAGGCAATGGAGACTGGACAGTGGGCGGAGGGGGAACTGGCGCCTATTCCTTATTGTCCTTCGCCGACGCTGCGGATTTGTACGGATGTAAAATATGAACAGGATGCTTTGAGGCAGGCAGATTCTGCTGTTTCTGATGATTCAATTCGGCATCCTTCTCATATTGTGATTCGGATTGCTGACAACGGGCCGGGGATTCCGATAGATGTTCACGAAAGGCTGTTCGATCCGTTTTTTACTACGAAAGAACCTGGTAAAGGTACTGGTTTGGGGCTGTCTATCAGCTATCAAATTGTGGTGGAAAAGCACGGCGGGGTGCTTAGGTGCGATTCTGCACCGGGTCAAGGCACGGAATTTGCGATCGAGATTCCTGTAGGGAACAGTCAGTAGTCAGTAGTCAGTAGTCAGTAGTCAGTAGTCAGTAGTCAGTAGTCAGTAGTCAGTAGTTATTTACTACCAATTACCCATTCCCGATGCCCAATGCCCAATGCCCAATTCATTATTCCCCATAACCATGAAATATAACGTAATTTACGACGGCAATTGCAATCTCTGCGTTACCTTGGTACAGTTACTAGAAAACTTAGACCAAGGCAAGCGGTTTGAGTATATTCCCATGCAAGATTTAGAGCAATTAAATCGCTTTGGGATTACGTCTGAAGACTGCGAAATGGGGATGATTTTGATAGATGGCAACACCCCGGAACGGCGCTGGCAGGGCAGCGATGCGGCGGAGGAAATCGGGCGGATACTGCCTGCTGGCGAGGTGTTTGTGGCTGCTTACCGGGCAATGCCGGGGATGAAGTGGATGGGCGATCGCGTGTACGAACAAGTCCGCGATAACCGCTATACTTTGTTTGGCAAGCGATCGACTACTTACAAATCTGTTTATGCAGTTGGCTGTAGGTCGATCGACAATTGCGATAGTGTGAAATAACTCACTCTAAAGCACCATTCTCGCTTAACAGGCTTTCGGGCCTGTTCCACAAAAATTAAATTTTATTGTGGGCCGTTGCTCTGAGCAACGCCTCTAAAGGGATTATTACCAATGGTGCAAGATAATTGATATCAATTTACTCAGGATGTGGCGCCAAATCCCTGCTATCATCCCTGGAACTTAACTATTAAACAAACCGAATATCTCGCGGCAAAAGTCTTTGAGCTTTTGGGCTGACTCCGCAGCGGGTTCGGTTTGACCGAGAAAACTCCAATTTTCCACGGTGGAAAAGCGCCACTGCTGACCAGTATGATCGTAACCGGCCGCCTCAACCCCGATCGCCCGACGGCTTCCTTCTACCGGATCTTGGTAAAATCGGATTTGAATCAAGATGCTCCGGCTTTGCAGCAAGCGGCTTCTACCGGGGAAATGGAAGCCAATGTCGATCGAATCTGGATCTACAAGTTCCCTGGTATCCTCGTCATTCATCCAAGGCTTCAAATCGACTTTCGTATCCGGGAATTCGGACTTGAATAAATTAACAACCGCAGCAATCTTGCTGGCAACTTCTATATTTCTGGCTTGTTCGGCAGCGTTCACTCGAAAAACTCCTATCAAATACAGTTATTACATGATTTAGCTAACAATGTAACTGCATACTGCCTGCTTTAAACAGTGAACTGTGGACTATTTGATAGATCTTTAGGAATTGACAAATTTCCAAGTGTGTGTTAAGCACAAGTCATACATTTTAGATTTTAGATTTTAGATTAAACAATTGGCAATGAGTGATTCCTTAAGGGTGCGGAATCAATTTTATCAAAGCGGCAGGGCGATCGCAAATTCCGTACCTTTTCCCAGCACCGATTCACAACTCAGTTTACCGCCGTGGGTTTCTTCCACAATTTGCCTGCTAATAGACAACCCCAAACCCGTACCTTTTCCTACTCCTTTGGTAGTAAATAAATGGTCAAATATTTTCGACTTGACCTCCGATGAAATCCCTTGACCGTTATCTTGGATTTTAATCACCACGCTGTTGCTATCGTCGGAGACTTGAGTGATAATGGCGATCGTATTCGGTAAAGCTTGAATTTCAGCGTAAGTGCGGCCCTGATTGGATTCCTCAAAACAGTCGATCGCATTTGCCAGCAAATTCATAAATACCTGATTCAGTTGCCCAAAATAACATTTAACTGGCGGGATATCTCCGTATTCTTTGATGATTTTAATCGCGGGGCGAGTATCTGTAGCTTTCAGGCGATACTGTAAAATCATCAAAGTGCTATCGATGCCCTCATGAATATTTGCTGACACTTTATTCGCACTGTCAGCGCGGGAAAAAGTCCGCAAAGACGTGCTAATATTGCGGATGCGCTCTGTACCTGATTTCATAGATAAAAGCATTTTTGGCAAATCTTCGATCAAATATTCTAAATCAATCTCCGATGCTTTATCCTCTAACTCATCTCCAGGATTAGGAAATTTTTCTTGGTAAAGTTGCAAGTAATCAATCAAATCTAAGCTTGCCTCAGCAGCAGCATCAAGATTGCCCGCAATAAAACCAAGCGGATTGTTAATTTCGTGAGCAACCCCTGCAATCAAGTTGCCGAGAGCAGACATTTTTTCGCTTTGAATGAGTTGCAGTTGTGCTTGTTGCAGTTCATGGAAAGATTTTTCTAACTGTTGAGATTTCTCTTGCTCCCGCGCGTACAAACCAGCATTTTCTACGGCAATAGCAACTTGAGAAATTAACACTTTGAATACTTCTACTCTCTCTGCCGTAAAGGCTCCTACCGTCAAAGCATTTTCTAGATAAATAATTCCGCGCCCCTGAGATTGATAAATAATCGGCAAACATAGAATTGATTTTGGTTGATATTTCTGAATGTAGGTGTCCACCTTAAAAGGTTCGGCGACAGTCGCATTATCTAAAACCAGATGCTTTTGACTCCGGTGTACGTAATTAATCACAGAAAGGGGTACATCTTGACGGTTTTCTACGGGAATAGACGGTAAAAGTGTCACTTTATCATCCGCAAAACTGCCAGTAGCTTCTATGCAGAGGATATCGTTTTTCAGCAGCAGCAGCACGACTTTTTGAGCCGCCGCATTTTCTAAAATAATTTTGATTAATTTTGTCAACAATTTTTCAAGAACAATTTCACCGTTAAGGGCTTCCGCCGACTTAATAAAAGTAGCTAAGTCTAAGAAATCGCCTAAACTACTACTGGTAGTATTTCCCGTAGTTGTGCGGGTGACATCGAGGGTTGGGGTTTGAATTGTGCGCGTCTGTGCTGCTAAGAAAGGATGTGTTGATTCCAAGTGTTTAACTTTAGCTGTGGCTCCCCAATTGATATATCCATAATAGGCTTTAGTCAGATATGCTTGAAAAACTACCTCTTTACCCAAAGCTTGATAAAATTCTCCTGCTAATTCATAGGCTAATGCTTCCTCTTGAATGTAACCATTTTTGGCAGCTCCAGAAATTGCGCGATCGTACAATTCCATTGCTTCGGTATTTTGACCCAACACTCGCGCTTTCTCGGCTGCTACCAAGTCGTATTTGTGTTGATAATTCATCGGAGCATGAACTGCCCATTTTTTCATCTTCTTTTGGTTGTGCAGCACTTTTTTTAGATATTGCTTTTGTTCCCCTTTGCCAGTTGCTGGATACAAAGCAAGGAGACTGAGAGAAAAGTAAAAATTATTCACGGAAACTACATAAAGTCCGGATGCAGCTTCTGCATATTTATCAAATAACCTTGAATTTTCCAAGGCTTGCGCGTAGTTTCGGAAGATAAAATTAAGCATAGTTTTGGCATTGTAAACCACACAAACTACCATAAAGCTTTTAGCTTCTATTAAAATTTGGAGGGTTTTGAATTCATTAAAACTCTCCCCAACTAAATTGCATGGTTCGACAGTTGTGCCACACAAATTGAGGGCTGTCTGTCTCTCTACACTTATATACTGTACAGCCATTTCTAGTTGAGATTGCTGCATTAATTTCACATACTTATCAGTCTCCTGTTCAACCAGATCGAGACGCTCCCCCATCGACAGTTTATAAGTACAATATATATTAAGAGAATAAGCCGCATATTCCAAATCTCCAGTTTCCATCCCGGTTTGAAAACCTTCCTTGATATCGCCTAATCCTGACTTGAGATCGGTTTTCCATTGTTGAATAAAAGAACCAAAGACTGCATAAACTCTACTTTTGATTGAACGGGATGGAAATTTGCCTAACAGCCTAATTGCCAGTTGGCCGAATTGGTATGCCAAACTAATGTCCCCTAGCCTGCACAGAATTACGCCATAATAAACGTAGGCAATACTTGCATAAGGCGAATTGCCATATTTAATGCACAGCTTGACCATCCTAAATGTAAGCAGCGGTACCAGTAGAGGTTTGGCCTGAATAGCACTGCTGAGAATCCCTGATAAAATCCGCAAGGCTGCTTGTTTGTCAGGAGCGGTCATTTCTGGCAAGTTAGCTAAATCCTCAATTCGTTTGAATCCCAAACTTAGTTTTGTGTTGATCAGGCCAGCTACAATATTTAGCAAGGTAGGGTTGTGAGGAAAAGAAATACTTAATAGTTTCAGCACTTCCAGTCCTGTATTTAGTGCTTCTAACGGTCTATTTTGAGCATTGTAAGACTGAATTTGAAGTTCATAAACATTCACTTTTTCCAGTAAAGTTTTAGATTTTTTAAGTACGATATCGACCATATTTTTTGAATATTCATAGTTGATGTTTAAATATTCAGATTCGGCTGTTGACTCGTAAATTGCTAACGTTAAGTCATACTGACTGTGCCAACAATCCGCTGGCAATAATTCCATAGCCACCCGCAAATACCTAACAGCAGCTTCATACGCAGCAGCCGCTTTTGCCTTGCGTCCAGCAGTTAAATTTAATTTTGCTAACTGATTTTTTTCTGACTGTTGGCTAATCGTGTCAATTCCGACATTCAATTGATTGACAATATCAAAGATGTTTTCTTCTCGCTTGTCGGGTGGAGTATTCTGTAAAAGTAAGTGACCGATTTTTAAATGGGTGGATTGCTTTTGGTCTTCGGGAATTAGCGAATATGCGGCTTGCTGAACGCGATCGTGCAAAAATTTGTAACTAACCCGCGAAGTGTCTAACTTGAGATTGATTGATTCGGCTCGATCGAAAACTAAAGGAATGCGATAAGCATCGCTCAAGGGCAGAATTAACCCGGCTTGCAAAGCTGAATAAAGTTCAGTTGCTGTAGTATTAGCTGACTTTTCGCTAACAAGTGACAGCACATCTAGAGCAAATTTATCTCCCACGCAAGCTGCTAGCTTCAACACTTCTTGCGTGGGTGCGGGCAGCTTTTCAATGCGAGAAGCTACCAGTTCCACCACACTTTTATCGGTGATTCCAATGGCTTGGATTTCATCGATACTCCAATACCAGCCACTTTTACTTCCCTCATTTGTAATGTGATTAAATTCAAATTTTAAAAGAGAGTCTTGATAAAGTGCTTGGAGTAATTGAGTCAAGAAAAAAGGATTGCCACCCGTTTTATTCCAAATTAACTCGGCTAGATTTGTTACTTTTTCTGTGCAAGTGTTAAGTGTTTCAGTGACTAATTCAGTCACATTTGCTAAATCCAGCGGTTGCAGCACGATATTGTTGACTATTGTACCAGTTTTTTCAATTTCTTCTACAGTCTGAATTAAGGGGTGGGTCGGACTAACTTCATTGTCTCGATAAGCACCAATTAGCAAGAGATATTGCTGCTCTGGGTCAGTAATTAGCAATTGCATTAATTTCAATGTTGCTGAATCTGCCCACTGCAAATCGTCTAAAAATATGACTAGCGGGTGTTCTTTTTGCGCGAAAACGCGCAGAAATTCTTTGAAAAGCCGATTGAAGCGATTTTGTGCTTCTGTCGGGCTGACTTCCGGCACTTCTGGCTGTTTGCCGATGATTAATTCAACTTTTGGAATTACGTCGGCAATTACTTGCCCGTCTGTTCCCAATGCTGTTAAAATTTTAGTGCGCCATATTGCTAATGAAACTGCACTTTCTGTTAGCAATTGCCGCAGCAAGGAGTTAAATGCTTGGATTAATGAGGCATAAGGAATGTTGCGTTTAAATTGGTCAAATTTGCCGCTGATGAAGTAACCTTTTGACCTGGTAATGGGTTTGCTAACTTCGTTGACTACGGCTGATTTGCCGATGCCTGAGTAGCCTGATACTAGCATTAATTCGCTGGTTCCTGATGGGGGCAGCTTTGGTTCTAAGGTTGTTGGTTTTTCTAAGAGATTGTTGGCTAAACCCGCCCCTACACGTTCAAATGCTGCTAGCAATTGATTAACCTGATTTGCCCGACCGTACAATTTTTGGGGGATTAACAGTTGGCTGAGAATATCTAAGCGTCCGGGGATGAATTCGGCAATTGTTCCGGTTGTTTCTAACTGATGCAAACAAATTTCTAAGTCGGCTAACAATCCGGCCGCACTTTGATATCTATTTTCGGCATTCTTGGCCATCAATTTCATCACTATCTCAGAGATGGCGACAGGTATTTCGGAATTAATTTGGTGGGGATATATTGGTTGAACTGCAATGTGGCTGTAAACTATTTCTAAGGGGTCGTTGCTGGGGAAAGGCAATTTTCCTGTCAGCATTTCATATAATGTGATACCGAGGGAATAAAAGTCGGTGCGGTAGTCGAGGGTGCGGTTCATTCTCCCGGTTTGTTCGGGTGACATATAGGCTAATGTGCCTTCGACTGAGTTGGGATTGTTAAATTGCGGGTTTTCTTTGTTGAGTTTTGTGGCAATGCCGAAGTCGGTGAGTTTTACTTGTTTTGTTTGCGAGTTGATAATGATGTTGCTGGGTTTGATGTCTTTGTGGATAATGTGCTGAAAATGCAGGTATTGTAAGGCTTTGACTATTTGGATGGCGATGTTTAAATTTGCTTGCGGGCTCAAGGTTTCTCTTTCCAGCAGTTTTGCGAGGGATTCGCCGCCAAAGTCTTCTAAAACGATTCCTAATCGGTGGTCAAATGTTTCGAGACTGATGGCTTTGATGATTTGTTCGCTGTCTAAATTTTGACGGATTTGATATTCGTGTTTGAGCCTGGTAATGGCTTCGAGTGTCGGATATTCGGCTTTGAGGACTTTCAGAATTGCTGCGGACTCGTCTGTCAGTGTTTGTCCGCGATAGATTATTGTTTCGACGCCTTCGTGCAGAGTACCATTAATTTGGTATTGGGATAATTTTAACATAACTTAACTGATAGATTACAGAATATAATTATCATTAGATTAACACTACTTTCTCTTGATTTTGTGTGATTCAGCTCGTATATTTTGCGATCGAGCTCCAATCACACCGCACATACACTAAGTGAAAACGCGGCAGCGATCGTGGGTGTCAACAAACATCTTAAATGTAAGCTCGGTCTTGTGTGTGAGTCCCGAATGCTTTCGCTTCACCCTTTTTAAGGGGGGAGGGGAGCGATCGCACTCCGTCTTAAACAGAAGGAGATGGGAGCGATCGCACTCAGCCTTAAACAGGCAATTGAACGGGTTCTCAATCGATAACAACCGTAACTTCACAAATAGTAGACAGTGATTCTGGCTCTGGCAAAATACGCACGCGGGCGAATTTTAAACCGCTGACTCCTTGCAGTGATTCTACCATGCCTGTCTGAACTTTTGGCTCTACCCAGCCTTCGCGAGACAAGTAACGCAAGTATTGTTGATACTCTTCCCATTCGTCTTCGGTTGAATAAACTACGGTTAACATTCCTGGCTGGGTAATGCGCTCTTGTGCGTCTTTGTCAACGGCTTTTTCAATCCGCTTTTTCACGAGTTCGTAGCGGATGTCGCGAGTACCTTTTACGTCAAACATTTTTTCGGTGTTTTCGTTGTGAAAAATGTCGATCGTGGTATTCTGCACTAAGACTAAATGTGCGAGTTCCATGTTAATTTGAGACTCGGCTTGCAAGCGAAAAACTGCGCGGCCACAGTCGCAAATTCCTCGCAGTTGTTCGTACCGCAAACTGTGCAGATGAAACTGGCTGAATTTGGGGTCGATCGATTTTCCTGCATAAATCATGTGATCGATGCCGTCGGTGCATTCAATGTCGCAGTAGTGGGGGAGAATTTGCTGCATTTTTTCTTGCCAGCGGGCCCAGGTTTCTTGGAGTTTGGTGCTGATTAGGTTCAGCATTTGGTCGTAACGGGTACGATCGCTGTAAACGCAGTTGTGTTCGTTTTCACAGGCTGCTCGGTAAGCTTTAACGGCTGCCTGAACCTTGGAACCGCACTGCACAAAATAGTCAAAATATACTTCTAAACGGTTGTTTAAATACTCGGCTGCTCGCACCTCCATATCGACTGTTACTTTTTGTTTTAAATGCTGGATGTAGTCGAGCAAGTCGAGCCGCAGTTGCTCGCCGAGGTGGGTAGTTTGTGTTTCGCAAACGGCATCAGCGATGACTAAACCTAAGCGGAATTGTTCGAGCAAATCAGTTTGAATGGCTCGGTTTCTTTCGTCGCTAGAACCGCGAATGTCCGAAATTCCGTACAGCGGATGAACGTCAGCAAATACGATTGTTTCTGGGGGCAGTCCCCAACTTCGCCTTTCTGCTTCTTGGGTGAACCGCCACTCGACTGCGGGGTGGATGTTGTGAATGTGGGTAAAGCGCTCCTGGATGGCTTGCCGCAGGGCTGCAATGAACGCCGGAATGAGTTCTTGGGCGTGTTGAGCGTCAATGCCGTTGAAGTGGTTGGGCCGATCGCACAACAGCCCCACGACACCCAAAATCCGCTGCCCGCACCCCTCGCGGGTGACAGATTTGACTACCAGGGGCACTAGCAACATCGATCGAGTCCCCGTTTTCCGCAAAGTTCGATCGCACTCGGTTTCGCAGTCCCTGCGCAAGTCTGGCACGTTCCAAACTTGATTTGCTCCTGTGGCCTTCAAAAAGTGAGAAGCTTCTAGGGAGTGCATTGAATAAAGAATCGGCTGCAAATGTTGCCCGTCTTTTGCAACTAATAGCTGTACCTGTTCGCCGTCGGGACGCAGCAGCAAAGTGCCGTCAGCATTGAAGAGCGATCGCAAACACCGATCGATTTTCTCAAATTTGTCTGGCCCCAGCATCGAATCTTGATCGATCAATAACTGAGTCAGCCGCCGAATTTGCTCCTGCACGGTGACATCAAAACCTTCTAGCAGCAGCAAACCTTCTACGCGGTAATTATCCAACTGCAATCGATCGGCTAAATTTTCTAGTTGATTCGGCTGCATCAGCCAAGCTTCCCGTTCCGCAACAGGCATTAATCTTAAAGAAACATCCGCAAATTCATCTATTTTTGAGTCAATTCGAGTAATTTTTAACTGTTCCGAACCCAGCCAAAACTCAATAAATCTGGGTTCTCGGTGTTTGGGGTTTTTTACACTCGCCGTGACAGGTTCGTCTAGCACCCGCAAACCGTCGATGTCAATTTGATAATATTGCTTAAATACCCAGTGCAAAAGGTGGCTGCGGTACAATTGTTCTGCTGTTTTGCCGCCCCAATCCTCGAACAGTTCCAGCAGAGTGATGTCAGTTTCTGCAAACCAACCGTTGGTAGATTGAGTTGCCAAGGACGTTCCCTCCCAACCGGCCAAGCGACAAAATGCCGCGTTAGCATAACGCAGGGCAAAAGTTCCCGGTTCCATTACTGCGATTAAAACGCGGCGGTCGCCAAGAAATTGAAACAGTCGCTTTAAATCTTGTTTCCACGTTTTCAAGCGTTCAATTTCAGCAGATTGGCTGGGTACTTGACCCGCCAAAGCTTCCAGTAGCTGTTCTATACTTGGTTCGCTCGGCAGATTGTTACTGTCTTGCTCTGTTGGGGCGATATCTGTCGGTGGCAGTGATTTTACGGAGTTGTTGTTGTTTTGATGGGAAGACGATTTAGGAGTAGACATGAGTAAAACACCTGAAAGCAGTGGATTTTGCCAAAAAATGTCAGCGATCGGCGATTATGGCTTTGTAAAGAGCTTAGATCCTGTTTGTAAAGTTTGTGTGTGGGTATGGAAAACTGGGTGTTTTCTCGGACGATGAGCCCAGGGACTTTGACTTTTCTCCACAAACAACCTCTCAGCCTCGACGTTATAGGTGATATTAACGTGTTTTCCACCTGGGGGGTAACACCCATTATAAGCGGTAGACAGTAGCGGATAGTGTCAGCAACTAAAGCTATTTGACTCAGAGGTGAGATATATAGCAGGTTTGGGTTTAATGAGGCACAGCCCTGGTAATTGGTAAGTGGTAATTGGTAATTGGTAATTAGTAGTTGGCAATTGGCAAGCAGGTTTGTTGTCATTAATTTAGCAAATAAGCTGGCGATAAAAACTTAAATATACTTGCTGTTTGGCAATGCCATAATTAACATATATAATACAGCTAACAGCATTTTTGAAAGGACATAGTTATGGCTTTAACGATCAACAATCTCATCGGCGATCTGACTGGATTTCCTGTATTTTCTGGCGGCGGGCCACGTCTTTTGGGATTCGCTACACCCGATGAGATTGACGTGGAGGATGGAAATTTGTCGTCTTTTCCCTGGGGAGTTTGGGGACTCGACGGCAACGATACTATAGCAGGTTCGTCCGATTCCAACGAACGGCTGTTAGGAAATAACGGCAATGATGTTATCGGCGCTGGTGGCGGAAATGACATAATTTACGGCGGGAAAGATGACGATCGCCTGGATGGAAATGATGGCAACGACGTAGTTAGGGGCGACGCCGGAAATGACCTTATCTTTGGAGGGTTCGGGAACGATATCCTGCGGGGAGGTCAAGGAGACGACGATTTAGACGGCAATGAAGGCAACGACTTCTTAGCGGGCGATCGGGGAGTTGACGTGCTAACGGGGCGAGCCGGTGCTGACATATTTGTGCTCCGAAGCAACGAAGGATTTGGAGTCAATGGAGCCGATATCATTACAGATTTTAGGTTTGACGATGGCGATCGCATCGGTTTGACTGACGGTTTAACAGAACTAGACCTTTTCTTTGAAGACGACAATCTAATCGCTTACGAAAACGACGGAATTGTAAATGATATGGTGATTCTCAACCAAAGAGACGGACTGATTTTGGGAGTAGTTTTAAATGTGGATAACTTTGAACTTGTCGGTGCATTTGAACAAGCAAGTCCATTTGCATTGGGAGTGAATGGTTCTCAATTCCAGTTTTTGGCTTAGTTATTTGTAGGGAATTAGACGGGCAATAGAGCTAGTTCTGGGTAGGAGACACGGCAGTGCCGTGTCCCTACATATCGCGGGAAATCTATCTCTAATCAACCGTACTTTGCAGAATAGATATTAAAACAGTTATCCCTTTAAATATTCATTTACATTCCTGTATGCAGAAACCGAGTTTGATGGGGAAAAATACTGCGTCGAAGTCTTAGCTGGAGCTATAATTTTTGGGAAAATGCCTAGAAAGGTCGAAAAAAAGCTTTGAAAGTGTTTCTGGAGGCAGTGCGATGTTGTTAACCTAGAACATCTACAAATAAAGTAGGGCATAGTAATGCCGGCAATGGCGGAAATATACGAAATGTACGAAATGTCATAAAAATCGCAATCGTCCGCAAACATCCAGGGTTTCAGGTTTTCAGAAATTTTATTTTAATCTATACTATTCGGAGTATAAAAAATCTTACTCTTCAGCAATCACCTATGAATAGGGATTATTCGCGGTTTGATTCCCTCACCAGCATCCTAGCAGGAACAGTAACGGTAGCAGGAATAGTCATCTTTGCACAAGCACCCGTCTTTGCAAAAACTCCCCAAGAAATTGCACAAGTAGCGATTTCTGCCACCGTTCAAATCAACAGTACAAATCATGGTGGCGGGACAGGATTTATTATTGCCAAACAAGGCACGACTTACACTATACTGACAGCTAACCACGTTGTTGCAAATAGCCAAGCTACCTATACGATTCGCAGTCATACGGGAAAAGACTATGCAGTAACCAGTTTTGCACGATTACAAAAAAGTCAGAATGAACCCGATTTAGCAGTCGTAACATTTAACAGTACAGAATCTTATCCAGTTGTAACTTTAGGCGATTCCGCACAAGCGACAGTTGGAACAGAAATTTTTGTGTTTGGCTATCCAGGTAATTTAGCTGAAAATAAATTGGGAACTAAACGCAATTTTGAGTTTTCACCAGGCTATATTACCAGCCGTCTCCCGAATCATCCCCAAGGTTATACTTTGCGTTACAATGCTGTCACGAAAGGGGGAATGAGTGGAGGGCCTGTATTTGATGGAGAAGGGCGTGTAGTTGGGATTCACGGACAGGGCGATCGCGATTATGATTATGTCACAGATACCGATAAAAAAGTTATAACAGGTTTAGCCGATACTAAAACAGGATTTAATTCTGCAATTCCTATTAACACTTTTCTAGCTAAATTGTCGGAGGCAGGTTTAAATCGTTCTGCTATTTTGGTGAATACTTCAACCGCCGTTAATGCACCTCTGAAACTGAACAATCCCAACGATGCTAAAACTTATTACGTTCGAGGTTTAACTCGGTTTGACAAGGGAGATTTGTCAGGTGCAGTTGCCGATTTCAACCAAGCAATTCAAACTCAATCCGATTACGCGGAAGCTTATTTTTATCGAGCACTGGCTTATTCCGATTTGAGACAAATGCCCAAGAGTATCGCTGATTATAGCAAGGCGATCGCCCTAAATGCCGGTTATGTTGACGCTTACTACAATCGGGGGCTGGTTTTGTCAGCAATGGGAGATAAACCAGGGGCGATCGCAGATTATACTCAAGTCATCCGCTTGGATAGAAACTTTGCAGCAGCTTACAACAACCGAGGATTAGCACTTTCAGACTTGGGCGATCAAAAAGGGGCGATCGACGATTTCAATCAAGCGCTGCAAATTAATCCCGGTCGCGCTAACACTTATTTTAACAGAGGATTAGCGATGTTTCGCATCAATAACGATCGCTCTGCCTTAGCTGATTACACTCAAGCAATTCAACTCAATCCCAGTTATGCAAAGGCTTTTGCTAATCGAGGAATTACGTTGGTGAGAATGGGAGATAGACAAGGGGCGATCGCAGATTTCCAACAAGCTGCTAATTTATTTAGAGCTCAAGGAATGAACGATGATGCTCAAAAAGCGTTAGATTTGATTGGTCAATTGCAAAGGTCAAATTGATTTGATACAGAATATTTGTAGGGAAACGGCACTGCCGTGTCCGTATCCGCAGAAACGCAGAAAGAGGACACAGCAGTGCTGTGTCCCTACTATCGAAATAAATACAGCCGTAGGGAAACGGCACTGCCGTGTCCGTATCCGCCGTAGGGAAACGGCACTGCCGTGTCCGTATCCGCAGAAACGCAGAAAGAGGACACAGCAGTGCTGTGTCCCTACTATCGCAATAAATACAGTATCCGCCGTAGGGAAACGGCACTGCCGTGTCCGTATTCGCCGTAGGGAAACGGCACTGCCGTGTCCGTATTCGCCGTAGGGAAACGGCACTGCCGTGTCCGTATTCGCAGAAATACAGAAAGAGGATACAGCACTGCTGTGTCCCTACCGAATATCTAAAACCTCACCGTCACCAAAATCACCCGCCGAGGCTGATCTTCGGCTTCAATAGTATACTCAACACGCCCAAAACCTCTCGGCCCCGGTTCAACTAGATCGTAGCGAGATGTCACCGTACCTGCGGCTGTATCGTATTGAGCAAAAACAGCACCGGGATTCCTCCCAGCAGACGCATCCGCATCTCCTCCCCAAGAACCCCAATCATCCAATCGCGATCGAGTTGGCAATACAGAAGCCGCGATTTCTGGAGGTGTTAATCTTTGATCGGCTAAGACTTGTTGAGCGTTATGAATAGCGCACATTGTCGGCCCGGAAATTTTGGCATCGCTGTATTGATCTTCCCACTTTTGTACGAAGCCAAAGCCAACATTCGGGCCGACTTGATCCTGTCTTTGCCGCCCCCACAGCCGACTGGTATCTGATGCAAAATTAGAACCGCTGCCAGTTACGGCTAATTCGGTTCTTTTGCTAGTAAAATTGCGGCTAACAAATTCTTTGTCTGCGGTGCGAATGGCATTAGCGGCCGCTGGTTCTATTTTACTGCTAACATTAGTATTGCCTTGTAAGATTGGTGATAAAACGCCGGGGATGGGCTGTACTCCGCAATATTTTTGAATACCGTTAAAAACGCGATCGGCTGATAAGGCACTAATCGGAAATTCTAGGGAATAAGCTTCGGCAGGTTTGGGGAAAAAGATGCCGGATGTTGCGGAAGCAGCAAAAGAAGCGCCACCCCAGATTACGATACGATTAAATTGACGGCGGCTGATACTCATAATTTATCTTTTCCCTGGAGAGCCAGCCCCTGGTATAAGGTGGAATGAGAAGAAGTAGTAAAACCCATTGTTAAACGGATCGCCACAATTTGTTGCTCTGGAACAATTGATATCAATGGCTAAACTTTTGCCATTACTAACATCTACCAGCATCGTATTGACCCTTCCCTCCTTCCCTACCTGGGAAGCTACTTGATTTCCATCTACATAAACGTCTATTTTCGCAGGGGGTTTGCTATCTTGATCCCTAACTCCATACTCTATTCGGAGAGAGGCAGGACCGCTTGGAAGTTTACAAGTGAAACCAAAAGTATCTACTTTCAGAATGCTGGTGTATAGTTCTCTACCTATAGATACATCTGTCTGTTCGAGACTAGGACTTCTACCCCATCTGCCAACACAGCTTAGGTCGAATATATGAATTTGACGCTGGGCCTGTGCCACTTGTGCGCCAACTGTCGCTAAACTAAAAGACAATACCCCAGCCGAGAACAAACCGCTGAGCCACCGCACTCGCTTCATAAAAATATCCTGCTAATACCTTAATCAATTAATATAAAGGATGAGCTGTGTAGGAAAAGTCCTGACTTTAGATAGATGACAAAATCAAAAATGTCACGATTGTACGAAATGTCAGGTATAATAAATGGCGTAGTGCGATTCGTTTAATCTAAATGGATAGAAATATCCAGGGACGGTTAACCTAACCCACTGGTTAGTATAACTAA
>NZ_JAUBSF010000098.1:0-24343 GCF_036704615.1 Microcoleus sp. K4-B3 | reverse complement strand
TTGACTAAATGGTTCGTTGAAATCTTTTGTCGAAGTGAGTGAAATTTTGGATCATTTTTTCGTTGGAACACTCTAAAGTAGTTTTCAGTTACTTTTGCCATAAAGTCTCGACGGCGATCACCCGTCTGTTTGTTGGCAGCATCCTTAAACATCGATTTAACGGTTTCACTCAATATCATTTCTAGCATCACAATCACAGAGGTCGGAACTACCGCTCATGTCAGAAAATCTGTTCCCTAGCCTTCTAGGATAACTGGGGTTATATTTAATTGCAAGTCCCTTATGCCGTCATTTAAAGCAGCCCGCACAATTAAGTGTGTGGGATGTTGGTTAACTTGGGCACAAATTCCTTGATTTTTACTGGCAATCACAGTGCAGGCTTTTTCTATAGCGGGATTGAGCGGGGGCTCACCTGCCGCCCAATCGCTGTGTTCGCCAAACAAAGGCGAGCCAGAACAATAAGTTTCCTTGCATCTATCTAAGGGTATCTATATTGCGATTACTTTAACCTGAAATGCAGATATTTTACTAAAGTTTGATCGTCTTCGATCGTCCTCTGGGTTGATGTAAGTGGCTGTCGAAATTTGTTTTAATAAATGTAAAGTTAGAGTTGAAGGAACAATTTCGATGCGTAAGTTAAACATAGGTCTATCTGACGAGCAACGTGCAGGCGTTATCGAACTATTGAATCACGACCTGGCAGATGCTTATCTGCTGTTAATCAAAACCAAAAAGTATCACTGGGATGTAGTAGGCCCGCAGTTTCGCTCGCTCCACCAGTTGTGGGAAGAACACTATCAGGCGTTAACACTAAATATCGATGCTATGGCCGAACGGGTGAGAACTTTAGGGGGCTATCCAATTGGTACTGCTGAGGGTTTTCTGAAGTATGGCTCGATTAAAGAACATATCGGCGATTTGCCTTTGGCTACGGAAATGGTATCGCGTTTAGTTGACGACCACGAACTGATTATTCGCAATCTCCGCCAACACGTCGAACAGTGCTCAGAAGAGTTTAAAGATGACGGAACCGCAGACTTTTTGACTGGTTTGATGGAACAGCACGAACAAATGGCTTGGATGTTGCGATCGTTTATTGAAGGGGAATCCCTTGCCCCAGACGGTCAGCAGCCAAAAGCTCAAACTCCTACAGCTTCTCACGCTTAGAGAGCAATACTTAAATGGCAAACAGTTATCTAAACTTACCTATGCTTATTTACTTTAGGTAAGTTGACCATAGATGACACGCAGTGTGATCCTTACTGAAAAACCTTTGGCTTAAGGGGGATAGCCTACTTACCTTCGGATTAGCCGTCTACCCAATAGCGTAGGAAAGTAAACACCACTTATCTTATATAAGCCTAACCCGAAGAAAGATAAGTTTGGATAGATTTGACGAAGCAGATTAAGTAGACGGAAGAAAGAAGAAGGAAGAAGGAAGAATGGAAAATTTAGATTTTTTATTTAACCCTCTTTCTTGATTGTCGCTCTAGCAACCACGCAGAATTAAACGCCGTCTAGCTTCCTCAAAAACCCGGTTTCTTCAAAAAACCGGGTTTTTCAATGTTGGGTTTATTTAGATTTTCGATAGGCTAAACTATTGAACCGCATTCTTTCATACACCTGCGACGGCAGTACAGTGTGAACTTTCGTTCGCGTCTCAATCCTAGCAAGTGTCGTCCCTTCACTCGATTCTGATCCTTGTTTTAACTCTAACCCTGATTCAGTTGGCGCTATAACTATTATTTTTAATATACTTTCTCTTGACAGCAGATACAAATTGTGGCGCAAAAGTCCCATTACATTAATAAATAAATCTCCTTTGAAAGCTCGATACAGCCAAGATAATGTATTCCGGTGATGGCCGCTGCCGTTGCTTTTGACAGCTAAGTAAATGTAAAAATTGCTGCTAGACCAGCGATAAATGCTGCTGGGAATTTTGGGATGTTGCTGCCGGCTATCTGCCATAATTAAAGAGTGAGATTTTGCCATTGCTGCATAGTTGCTAGACATACTACTGGTAATCAGCCGCTAGCCAACTAAATATTTTGGCACTACTTTAAATTGATAATGTTCGACTATGCGGAGGTGAAGTTCCCAGTCTTCGCAGCCTTGAGCGTTTTCTAGTTTAAGTTTGCAGTTGTAACCGCCGGCTTTTGCAAAACAAACGCGACGGATTAGAGATGAGCTGGCATTGCCTATAAAATATTTATAAACTAATGCTGTGTAAACTTCTCCTTTGATGGTGGAGTTGTAAAATACACCTGTGAGCAAGTGTTTTTCATTTATATATATCAACTGACCAGGAATCGACAACTCCGACAGATGGTGCTGAGAAAGTCAGGCACTTCACTTGTTTTTATAAGTTTTGCGGATACCAAATATCGTTGGCATTGATGGGAGCAATATATTCGCCTTTTGATTTTTCAATTGCTAGGGCGAGCGGCGGCGACGCCAGCATTTGACGGCTACAATAAGCTGAATCGGCAATCTTTTTGAGCAAAAGATTTGACGATTTCGGCTGTTGTATCTGTAGACCAGTCGTCAACTACTAAAACTTCTATGTTTTGATAAGTTTTAGATCAAACAGATTCTAATGTTTTAGCAATAAAAGTTTCAGCGTTGAAAGCTGGTATGATGACTGAAACTAATGGCTGATTTAAAGTGTTTTGGGAGGTGTTCATATAATATAAAAACTTGTTTATGTAACAATACTTCGGACAGTTTTTTAACGGCCCTGTAAGCCTTACAGAGAAAGCCCTGCCATTTTTAACGCATTTTAGGAAACTTAGGGCTGGACTTAAACCTTGAAATAATAGTCCACCATATAGCCAGTCTGGGTTTCGGACACTCGATTAGATATAAAACTGTCCGAAGTATTGATGTAAAAGTTTTGGCTCAAAGGGAGCTAGCTAAGGGTATGTTAACAAATTACGAAAGCTCGATCGTACACCGTCAGAAATTTTAAGAGGTATATTTTATATATAGCGATCGCAAATGATTTGTAAATCATAAATCATGTATAATGAGGACGTGAATCTAAGTAGGAGTTGAGATGTCCCAAAAAAAATCGGCAGAAAAATTTGTGGAGCATGAAGTCCAAGCTTGATTGGAACTCGAAAATTTTATTGCCAGCAATCCCGACCCAAGAGAACTTAAAAGAGCCGCTTCTATCCGCATGTTAATTGAAGGGGTCCGCCGCGAAACTATTCAAAAGATATTGGGAGTATCATCTCCATTTATCAGTAAGTGGAAAATCAATTATGCGTTGCATGGAATTGAAGGGTTGCGCTTAAATCATCAGGGTTCGCGGGGACAACTTAAGCCAGAAGACCGAGCCGAAATAATCCAATGGTTAACCAATAAAAACCACGCTCGATTTATCCGAATTATCAAATCATATAGCAGAGCGGTATCAGATTGAATTTCAATCAAAAGCTAGCTACTATCAACTTTTTAAATCAGCGGGAATTAGCTGGAAAAAATCTCAAAAAAAGAATCCAAAGCGTGATGAAAAACTCGTCAAAAAAAAGCACCAAGAAATTTGTGAGATTCTGGAAGAACACCGCTCGGCTATAGAGTCGAGAAAGCTTGTGGTGTATTTGATTGATGAGTGTCATCTGAAGAGGGGAGATGTCTGTGGCTACCTTTGGGGAAGGCGCTTCGGAGAGAATAGAAATACCGCTGCTGAATGAGAGAGAAAAACAAACTTATTATGGAGCAGTAAATTATTTAACAAAACAGTCTGTTCTGCGACAATATGCAACGGCAAATTCTGAGAATACAGTGGCTTTCTTAAAAGACTTACAATCTTTAAATCCCGAAGCCAGACATTTGATTATTTGGGATGGAGCCAGCTATCACAAATATAAAGAAATGAAAGCTTACCTAGAAGAAATTAATCAAGGTAAGGAGCGGGATGAATGGCCTTTAACTTGTGTCCTGTTTGCTCCTAATGCTAGGCGAGCAGAATCCAGTCGAAGATATTTGGCTTCATGCCAAGACTTGGGTGAGAAAATTTGGGAATCGGCTCAGTTCTTTTGCCTTGGTTAAATGGTTTTTCAATTTTACCATACAGTCACAAAGCTTTGACTTTCTCTCTTTTACACAAATTTGGTATTTTTGAACCAACACTTAATGGAACTGCTGCTCGATCGAACCCTTAACTAATTTACTAATAATTTGCGATCGCTATATATTGCCAAAAATCCTAAAATGTGCATGGACACCGCACTCGGGATACAGACTGGGTGGAGGAGTCACTGGCGGATGAGGTCTGTAAAAGAAACTGTACCGGGCAAGTCCTGACAGCCAGCGGGTCTCCGTAGAAAGTCTGTTGGATTTTATACGGTGGTGTGGGTATTTATCAAATCAAATTCTTGTGCGCTGCAATACAGCAGCACAAAAATACTGCTGGGGCTTTTTGTAAGCTTTACAAAAACAATGACATATTTAAAGATTTAATAAAGCTGTTGTCTGCATCAGGTCAGTTTCAGGAAGATGTGGCGTAGAATACAGGTGTGAATCGGAAAAATGCAGTCGAGAATGCCAGAAAAAAATCTAGTTGAATATAAACAGAAATCGAGTTATAAATAAAAAAGTAGAGCTGATTTTACCCTTCGTAAAGTCGCACCAATAAAATTCAAGCAAAATTTTTTCCCTGCAATTTAAACAATTTAGGTGATGATTTCTACTGCCGAACCCACTGTATCCGTCATTATCCCAGTCCACAACGGGGGCGCTTACTTTCGCACCTGTTTGTCAAAACTGGCTCAAGCTGTGCCGAGACCGATCGAGATTATTGTAGTAGCAGATGGCGAAAGCGACGGTTCCTGGCTTCTAGCCAAGGAATTCGGCGCCAAATTAATCAGAATTCCTGAGTGCGGCGGCCCAGCCCGAGCCAGAAATTTGGGAGCCCAAGCTGCCAAGGGAGATATTCTGTTTTTTGTGGATGCTGATGTCGCTGTTTGTCCAGAAGCTGTGGGCTATGCGATATCGGTGTTCAAAAATAATCCCTACTTAGCTGCTTTCATCGGCTCTTACGACGATGCTCCTGGAGATCCTGATTTTCTATCGCAGTACAGGAACTTGCTGCACCACTACGTACACCAAACAGGTAACGAAGAAGCTTCGACTTTTTGGGGAGCTTGCGGAGTGATTCGCAGGGAAATTTTTTTGCAGATGGGTGGTTTTAATGAGAATTACCGCGAACCTTCGATCGAAGATATTGAGCTCGGCTACCGTTTGAAACAAGCAGGTTATAATATTCGGCTGTGCAAAACGTTGCAGGTGAAGCATTTAAAGCGGTGGAAACCGATGGGGATGGTGAAAGCTGACTTTTTCTACCGAGCGCTGCCTTGGACAGAACTGATTTGGCGCGATCGCAAATTGAATAACGACCTCAACTTGCAAGTTTCAAACCGCATCAGCGTGATTTTAACTTATGCAGTGCTGCTGGCAGTTTTGGGGACGTGCTGGTCGCTGAGCTTTCTGCTACTGGCTGGCTTGCTGGCAATACCACTGGTAGCAATTAATGCACCGCTTTACCAATTTTTTCACCGTAAACACGGTATCGTATTTGCCCTGAAAACAATTCCGTGGCACTGGCTTTTCTACTTTTATAGCGGACTGGCATTTGCGATCGGCACTTGTCGCCACTTATACCAAAAAAAGCCCTTGACTGGCAAAGTTAGCTTGCCAGTATCCGCTCAATAAATCAAGTCAAATCGTCCTTCAACATCAGGCCGCTCGATAGTTTCTCAGGGTATTCACGGGTGCATCTATGACTGTGACAAGTTATAAATAATTGTATGGTTCGATCAAAAAGCTGGAGGTAGGCTTAGTGAAACATTATCCTGTTGCGATCGTCGGTGCAGGCCCTGCGGGTTTGACTGCTGCCTACGAGCTAGTCAAGCAAGGCATTATCCCTGTTGTACTAGAAAAAGGTGATAAAGTTGGGGGAATAGCTCGCACAGAAACCTACAAAGGCTATCGTTTCGACATTGGCGGCCACCGCTTTTATACTAAAGTTGAAGCCGTGCAGCAGTTGTGGCAAGAGGTACTGGGAAATCAGTTTATTAAAGTGCCGCGATTGTCGCGAATTTTTTATCGAGGTAAATTTTTTAACTATCCCATCAGTGCCTTCAATACTCTCTTTAATTTGGGCATAATTGAGAGTACGCTGATTATGTTGAGCTATCTCAAAGTAAGAATTTGGCCGCTTCGGGAAGAAAAAACTTTTGAACAGTGGGTGATAAATCGTTTTGGCGAACGTTTGTACAAAACATTTTTTAAGACTTACACTGAAAAAGTTTGGGGAATTCCCTGTTCGGAAATTCAAGCAGATTGGGCGGCGCAGCGTATTAAAGGATTGTCCCTGACGACAGCAATTATTAATGCTTTGTTTGGCAGCAACGACACTAAAACATTAATCAAAGAGTTTGACTATCCGGCTTTGGGGCCGGGGATGATGTGGGAAAAGTTCGCGGAAGCTGTGGAAAATAAAGACGGCAAAGTTTATCTCGATACTAAAGTGATTAGCTTTGAACGTGAAGGGAATAAAATTAAAAGTATCACTGCTGAACAGAACGGAGAATTAGTTCAATATTCGGCGGATAATTTTATTACGAGTATGCCAATATCTGCACTGGTAGCAAGAATGAAACCGCAGCCGCCAGAAGAGGTGTTGCACGCCGCGCGATCGCTCAAATATCGAGATTTTTTGATTGTATCGCTGATTGTCGATCGCAAGGATTTGTTTCCTGACAACTGGATTTACATTCACTCCCCCGAAGTCAAAGTTGGACGAATTCAAAACTTTAAGAATTGGAGCGCCGCTTTAGTTCCCGACACCAGCAAAAGTTGTTTAGGAATGGAATATTTCTGTAGCGTAGGCGACGAGGTTTGGGAAATGTCGGACGCTGAACTTGTCGAATTAGCAACTCGCGAGTTGGTTGGCTTGGGTTTAGCAACCACTGCCGAGGTTGAAGATGGAGTTGTCATAAGGCAACCGAAGGCTTATCCAGTGTACGATGCCGAATATCGAGGACACTTGCAGGTACTTGAAAAATTTTTCAAGGCAATGGAGAATTTGCAGACGATCGGGCGAAACGGTATGCACCGATACAACAACCAAGACCATTCCATGCTGACGGGAATGCTGGCTGTTAGAAATATTCTCGGCGAAAAGCACGATTTGTGGGATGTGAATACTGAGCGATCGTACTATGAAGATTTTTCAGTCGATCGCTCAAAAGAAAAAAAGGATTCGTCTTTGATTTCGCAATCAAGCTGATTTGACGCTGGGGGGTTGAGAAAGGGAAAGGAAATCAGTATTTTCCTTTCCCTTTTAGTTTTTCACAAGTTTAACTGGTTTTAAGTGGTTTAACTGGTTCCCAGGCTCTGCCTGCAAACCCATTTCCCGATGCTCTGCCTCGTTTGCTGGAGGCAGAGCCTCCCGCTACGCATTCCCCGGCAGAGCCTGGGAACGAAAGACAGGAGATGTACCCCAAGTCCCGAACTTCTGATGGCAGCGGTGTATCTTTAAAAGTTGGCGTAAAATTTGAAAATTTGTGCTAACTCTTGACTACATACTTAAAACAGTGAAATTATGCTAAGACGCAAGCAACAAACGAACCAACCTATGAACTTTTCAGAAAAGTCAGGGGGCAAAAGTGCCACACCCCCAAACACGAACTCAACACAGAATCTCGGCGCCGCAGGATGGCGCAAATTACTTTTTGCCGCCGGAATAGCCTCTCTGTGCGCTAGCTGTCAAAATCCTCCAGCACCCACCGCCACAACTCCCGGAGGCAGCCCCGGAACCAGTCCCGCAGCCACTCCCGTCGCAGTCAGCAGCCCCGGCGACCCAAATACTGTCAAAATTGTCTCCATGCTCCCGATGACAGGCAGCGCCTTGGGTCAAGCTCAAACAATGGTAAACGGCATCCAACAAGCACTCGCCGAAACCGACTCCAAAGCTTGCGACGGCAAAATCAAAATCCAATACGAAGTTTTCGATGACGCCACCGCCGCCGCGGGCAAATGGGACCCGGCCCAAGTAACCTCCAACTCCAACAAAGCCGTGGCTGACGGTTCGGTAGTTGCCGTCATCGGTCACTATAACTCCGGTGCCGCCAAACTTTCCATTCCCGTGCTCAACCAAGCTAACATCGTCATGATCAGTCCGGCCAACACTTATCCGGGACTGACTAAACCAGGAAAAGGCGAAGCCAAAGAACCCAACGTTTATTATCCCGCAGGCACTCGCAATTTCACCCGGGTTGTCCCCGCTGACGATCTTCAAGGTGCTGTAGCTGGTAACTGGGCGAAATCTTTGGGCGTGCAAAAAGTCTACATTCTCGACGACCAAGAACTCTACGGCAAAGGCATCGCTGACGTTTTTGAAGCAACTTCTAAAAAGTTGGGAATTCAAGTTATCGGAAGAGAGGGAATTGATATTAAAGCTAGCGACTACAAGGCGTTAATGAATAAGATCAAAGCTTTAAATCCCGACATGATTTACTTCGGTGGCACTACTCAGAGCAACGCCGGACAAATAATTAAAGACATGAGAAATGTTGGAATGACGCCTGAGGCAGTTAAATTCATGGGGCCCGACGGCATTAAAGAGCAAGCTTTAATTGACGCGGCAGGCAAAGATGCCGAAGGAGTTTACGCTACTTTTGGCGGCTTGCCTCCTCAAGAATTGACTGGTGCAGGCGCGAAGTGGTACACAAGTTACAAGGCAAAATATAATGCTGAACCGGAAGCTTATGCAGCTTACGCCTATGAAGCTGCTAAAGTTGCGATCGGCGCAATTAATAAAGTTTGCAAAAATGACCGCGCTGCTATCCGCGAAGCTGTCTTGGCAACTAAAGATTTTAACGGGGTACTCGGCACTTGGAGTTTTGACACCAACGGCGACACGAGCTTGACTACAATGTCAGGAAATGTTGTTAAAGGCGGCAAGTGGGAGTTCGTGAACGCGCTCAAGACGGAATAATTAGTTATTAGTCATTTGTCGGCGCTAATTAGTAGCAATGCGCACCTTACCCAATCACTAAAGTAGGGTGTTCTTCGGCGCACCTTACCCAATCACTAAAGTAGGGTGCTCTTGGCGCACCTTACGAATTACCAATCACCCCAAAATTATGAAAAAAGGGCAGAGTATTCTTCTATATCTAGGTGTAGCTTATATAGTTTTGTTGTTAGGGCCAATTGCCGGATTTGACTTGCCCAAAATCATGGGGGAAATAGCCAGTAATCCTGAAGTTTTGATCCAACAATTATTAGTTGGTCTTGTCAACGGGGCGCTGATTGCAATTATTGCTTTGGGTTACACTATGGTTTATGGGATTATTGAGTTAATCAATTTTGCTCACGGCGATTTGTATATGTTGGGTGCTTTTGCTTCCCTAACTGTGTTCGGGGCTTTTGGCATTCAAGACGGCGCGCCTTTAGGTATTGCTATACCGGTGATGTTAGTCGCTTTAATTGTATGTTCGGTGTTTTGTGCTGGACTGAATATTGTTGTCGAAAAGTATGCTTATCGGCCTTTGCGAAATGCTCCCCGTTTGGCTCCTTTAATTTCGGCAATTGGAGTTTCTTTTATTTTCCAAAATATGGGGTTATTTTGGGGAGGATTGAAAGCTTTTATTCCGGTGATGGGATCTAATTCTGCTGCTCCGAAAAGCTTTCCCGATTTGTTGCCGCGAGTTGATATTCTCAAGTTTTTGGGAATTCAAACGAGTATTGTATTTACTACGAAAGATTTAATTGTGTTGGTGGTGGCTGTGGTATTGATGGTTTTGCTTCATGTGTTTGTCCAGTACACTCGTCTGGGAAAGGCGATGCGGGCAACGGCTCAAAGTCGCGATGCTGCTAAAATTATGGGGATTAATGTAGATCAGATTATTGCTCTGACTTTTTTGATTGGTGGAGCTTTGGCAGGTTCGGCGGGAATTTTGGTTGGTTTGTACAACAATACGATTGTGTTTACGATGGGGTTTACGGCGGGTTTGAGAGCTTTTACGGCGGCGGTTTTGGGGGGAATTGGCAATATTGTCGGGGCGATGTTAGGGGGGGTTTTGATTGGGTTGCTTTCGTCTTTGAGCGATCAGTATTTGTCTAGTCGCTGGACTAATGCTTGGGTGTTTGGGGTTTTGGTGGTGATTTTGGCTTTTCGGCCAGGGGGTTTGTTGGGAGAAAATGTTCAGGAAAAGGTTTGAAATTGCAGGGTTGAAATAATCCCAAGAGACATTTAAGTAGACCTGAAAAAACAGCACAGGCAGCTCCCAGACTTTTTATAGAAGTCGGGGCACTAAAAGCGATCGCGTTTTACGTTTTTGTTTTACGTTTTAAATATTCCCTGGTTTGAGCCAGCCAAAAACTTCGCCTAATGTCAACTGCATTTCCGGCATAAAGTTAGGCATCGGAAGTATATCTGTTGGTTCTTGCAGTGAAATCGGCTGCTGCCTTGCGGGATAGGCTAAAATGTTTTTTTCATCGGGATCGAGCAACCAACCCATCTGGCAACCGGCGTTCAAACAGTGCAAAATATTGTTTGTGACTTTGGTTTGGCTTTGGGCTGGGGACAAAATTTCTATTGTCCAGTCTGGGTGAGCATTAAATGTATTGGCAATTTCGCCGTCAGCGTCTAGGGGAATGCGATTCCAAACAAAAATCGCGACATCGGGGACAATAGAACGTCCGCCAAACGTGCAGCGAAGTTCTGGAAATGCCCAAGCAATCCGCTGAGGTTTGCCCGCTGCATTAACCCTCGTGATGAGTTCTCCCTGAATTGTGCTGTGTTTTCCTTGTGGCATAGGTTTTTGTAATATCGCACCTTTGATGTATTCGCTAGCGGGTTTGGTTTCTGGGAGTTGCAAAAATTCGTCCAGGGTGATAGTTTTTTGAGGTGCTTGTACCATATCGCGATCGCCCGTTTGAAGTGTGTTCCGGTAACAGTTCCAGTATATTTGAAGTTTCGATCGCTGTGGTGAAACAATCGATCTCAAAAGACTCTAAACTGTAGCTAGCTCGATCGGCAGTTTCCAGAGCCAGCGGTCGATCGCATTGATTGAGGCAGAAATTTGCACTGCCCGCGTCAGTCGCATCTATAACTGCGATTCCTAGCATTATTTCATCTAACTACTGACTGCTGACTAATGACTAATGACTAATAATTTATTCCTATGTCAAAAAAAATAATAAATGCGATCAAATCAAGTGGTATTTTAGGGGCGATCGCCTCTTTGACTGTTCTGTTATTCGGCGGTTGGAGCGGCACGGTGATCGGCTGGCTGATGGGTACGGCTGCGGGCTTTATGAGCTGTCGGGATCAGAAGGTTTACAGCCCGAAAATGGGTGCTGCGATCGGCAGTTTCGCGGGATTGGGATTGGGAGTTTGGCTGTTAGTTGCGAGTGTGGTAGAAGGGGTTTTGATTAGACCTTTGTCTGGTCAACCTGCTGTTGCTTTGCCGACGACGCTGCTGTACGGGATTTGCAGTTTGACGATCGCAATTTTGACAGCTACGTTAATGGGTGCTTTGCAGGGTTTGCAGGGAGAACGCCAGCGGCTGGCAACTCTGGTGACATTAGCTTTTATTCTAATTCTGTTTCCGTTTATCGACATTCAGGCTCAGACTGGCTGGATTGCTACTGTAGTACAGATTCAAATCTTTATTATGTTGGCGCTGGGTTTGAATATTACTGTGGGTTTTGCGGGTTTGTTGGATTTGGGATATGCGGCGTTTTTTGCGATCGGCGCTTACACGACGGCTTTGCTATCTTCTGGGCAGTTAAATATTGCTTGGAACTTTTGGGTGGTACTGCCGATCGCCGCCGGTGTAGCTGCGATCGCGGGCGTAATCCTCGGTATTCCCACACTGCGACTCAAGGGCGATTATTTGGCGATCGTTACCCTCGGTTTTGGCGAAATTATCCCGGTTGTCTTTAGGAATTTAACCGCGATTCGGATCGACGAACCAGTCTCGAAGATTGTCGCTTCCCTGTTGGGGAAACCCGAGTTGGTGCTTTGTCTGGTTGGGTGCGATCGACCTTTTAACCTCACCGGCGGCGAAGCGGGAATAAACCCGATCGGGCGTCCATCTCTCCCCATCGTCGGCACTTTCAGCACCGGCAACTACTTTCCCTGGTACTACCTAATTTTGCTGCTAGTTGTCTTCGCTTACTTCATGATTTCGCGGCTGCGAGATTCTCGCTTGGGGAGGGCGTGGAATGCCATGCGCGAAGATGAATTAGCGGCTAGTGCAATGGGCATTAACCTGGTGAAAACCAAACTTTCGGCTTTTGCAATGGGAGCGACGTTTTCCGGCTTTGCAGGCGCATTTTACGCAGCCTATATCAGCGCGATTTTCCCCAGCGTTTTCGATTTCTCGGTGTCGGTAATCATCCTGTGTATGGTGATTTTAGGCGGTTTGGGCAACATGACCGGCGTGATTTTGGGCGCTATCATTATCATGTCTGCCGATCGACTTTATCTGCCACAATTAGCGCAAGTCCTCAAGGGTTTTCTGAATACTTTTGTACTCCCCAGGATTGCAATTCCCCAGTTGCGAGACTTTCTGGCAACCAGTTTAGACCCGATTCAAATGCGCTTATTCCTATTCGGCTTAACTCTTGTTGTCATGATGCTCGTGCGGCCGGAGGGGCTTATTCCCGATAAGATTCACCAAGCTGAACTGCATTCGGATGATGAAGCTAGCAATGAGTCTTTAGCAGATGCGAGAAGTCAGTAAGGTGCGGTGCATCTAATTTTAATAATCCTGTTGTTGGAAATTATTGTGTTCTGGACATACTGCCCGCTCACAAAGTTAAATTTAAAACCATAACAGCTTAGTAAGGATGAAAGATTAGCCATGAACAATGTAACTGCTACTGCTTTTATCGTTGCGGAATTTAGAGCGGAAGAGAATGCAGAACCAAATCCTCTTTACACTGATAATGTAGTAAAAATCTGGTTGAATGAGGAAACAAAAAAAACTGCCAGCGAAATAACTCAAAATTCTCCCGCCGCTAAAGAAATGGTTAAGTTGCGGACTAAATATTTTGATGATGTTTTGTCTAATCAAATTTTAGGAGGTTGCAAGCAAATAGTTATTTTAGGTTCGGGTTTGGATACTCGCGCTGCTCGAATTAATGGAGAAGGAGTGATTTATTTTGAAATAGATGACCCCGCGACGCTGCAATTAAAAGCAGAAACTCTCAAAGCAAACAAAATTAGTGCAAATGTTCGCTACCTTCCCGGCGATTACATAAAAGACGGTTTAATCTCCTTGCTGAAACAGAGCGAATTTGATTTCCAGCGAGCGACATATTTTTTGTGGGAAGGCAACACTACCTTGCTGGCGAGAAAAGATGTAATATTTGTGTTAGAACAAATTCGCGACAATTTCCCGAATTTCCGATTGTCTTTTGATTATATGTCGGAGCAGGTGATTTTGAGAGCGACGGGCTACCAAGATATCAATGATTACATAGATAAATACGAAAGTATGTATGCACCGTGGATTACTGGGTTTGACAAAATTGCCACTTTGGCAGACCAACTCAATCTCAAAGTTATTGAGAACTTTTCGACTGCTGACTTGCACCAACAATATCGCCCTCGCCGTTCGCTAGAATCTAATCTTTTTAAGTTCTATTTTGTCTGTACGTTAGAGAATATGTCCTCAAATTTCCCAAAGTGATTCGCGAGCTTTCACGATCGCACTACTATAAAATATTAGGAAACACAACCAAAATGTCATTATTAGAAGCACAGCAACTTACAATGCGATTCGGCGGTTTGACTGCGGTCAACCAGGTTAGTTTAACATTGGAAAAAGGAGCGATAGCCAGTTTAATTGGCCCTAACGGTGCGGGCAAAACAACATTTTTTAATATGCTTACGGGCATCTACAAACCGAGTGCAGGTCAGTTGCTCCTGGAACAGAAGAATATAACGGGTTTACCGCCCGATCGCCTGACAACTTTCGGCATTGCTAGAACTTTTCAAAATATCCGCTTGTTTAACAACATGACTGTGCTGGATAATGTTTTAGTAGGTAGACACTGCCGATTAAAAACAGGTTTGTTGGGTGCAATCCTCCGCACTCCGGCTGTGATTTTAGAGGAACGGGAAGCTAAGAAAAAAGCCTTGAGTATGCTTGATTTTGTCGGTTTAGGTGCTTCTAAAGCGCCGGAGTTGGCCAAAAATCTTTCCTACGGCGACCAGCGGAGATTGGAAATTGCGCGGGCTTTGGCTTCCGATCCGAAAGTGTTGCTTTTGGACGAACCGACGGCAGGGATGAACCCGAACGAAACGGCTGATTTAACTCGCTTTATTTACAGGATTCGCGATGAGTTGGATTTGAGTATTTTGCTGATTGAACATGATATGAAGGTGGTTATGGGAATTAGCGATCGCGTGAGTGTTATGGAGTACGGTACTAAAATTGCTGAGGGAACTCCTGCCGAAGTTCGCGCCGATCCTCGTGTGATTGAGGCCTATTTGGGAAAAGAAGAAGAAGATGGACATGGATAATCGGTATTGTATGCCGACAGATAAGCGAGGTGCGCAGTGCGAACCATACGAAAAAGTGATAGAATGTCCGGCAAATTAACCGCAATAAAATTAGGGGCGGGTTTTACCAAAAATCTGTCATTCCTATCGATAATATTTATCAACCCGCCCCGGACGACAGCATTTTATAACGAGCAATTCAACGAAAAAGATATGAGGTGCGCAATGCGCACCCTACGAATTGATTTTCGGGGATTTTCCTAAACTTTTGATTTGAATTGAGACATTTTATTATTAAGTTTGCGCCCCCTGACAAACAATCCTAAAAATATTGCAGTACCTAATACTGCGCTCGGTTCGGGAACTGCTTCTGCTTCTGCCTCTGCGATATTATTCTTAACTTCTACTAACCTTAAGCTAGTGGCGCTGCCGAATGTCCGCGAATACACTCCAGAAGTATACAGGAGGCTTGTTGCTGCACTTCCTTCAGCCATTAAATTAAAATTAATGGCTGTGGGATTAAAGCTGTTGCTGGCAAACCCATTCAAATAAAAGCCACTAGAAGAGTCTAAACCGCTGGCAAGTTGAAAAGAGTCTAACAGAATGTTAGTAACAGTGTTAATCAACCAGAAAGATATACTGCCATTCGCGCTGGCGCGTTCGGATTGGCGGTTGTCAACTGATGTTAAAAGATATAAAAATGTCTGGAAATTGAAGGAAAAAGTTTCTTCGGCATCAATGTCGAAGTCGCCGATCACTGCTGCTTGACTTTGGGCTAAACCGGAATAGTTATTGCCGTCACCTTGCACTGTATTTTGCGAGAGATTTGCAGCCAGCAATTCGTGACAGTTAGATAGAAAAACTGCATCAGCAGTCGCCTGGCTAATAACTGAACCGCTGTTAGCTATTGTCTTAGTGTAAGTGTTAGTAGATGTACCTGTCTCAGTCGGTCTGTGACTGAAGTTGTCAATGGTTACTGCTGCGGCAGAACCTGCAATTATTGCAGCACTGCTAGGGCTAATGCCTACAGTCAAGCCGGTTACTAAAGGAGTTGCTAATAAAAATGCGATCGCTCCGGTACTGTGATTGAATTTCATGGTAAATGTCCTTAAATTTGAAAAATTTTAAGTGCTGTTATTGGTAAATTGTAGCGGTTGGTTGCGCTTACTTATTAATACTACTTATTTACTGAGAAATTTTTGTAAAGCTACTGTCAAGAAATCTTGTGTTTAATTAAAAGTTCTGTAAAGTTGGTCGCCACAACTACTAAAAATACATCGTGTCGGAGCTACCGCTGGGTGTGTATATAAGTAAAAGTACGGATTACTCTAAAAAATGTTTATTTTAAATAAATGCAATAAATATTTATAATTAGTCGGGATAATATAATAAAAGACAAAGCAGAAAGAGTAATTATGTTGGAAATTAAAGACATTCACACCTACTACGGAAATATCCACGCTCTCAAAGGAGTATCGCTAACAGTCTCGCAGGGAGAAGTTGTGACATTAATCGGCAGCAACGGGGCAGGGAAAACTACAACTCTCCGCACGATTCAAGGACTGCTGCGCCCGCGCCAAGGCACTGTATTATTTGAGGGAAAGCCTTTAGAAGCACTATCTACAGAGGCTATCGTCCGTTTGGGGATTTCTCAAAGTCCGGAAGGGAGGCTAATTTTTCCGCGAATGACGGTGCAAGAAAACCTAGAGATGGGTGCTTATCTCCGCAACGATACTCTCGGTATCAAGTCCGATATGGAAAAAGCATTAAATTTATTTCCCCGTTTGCGAGAAAGAATTAGTCAAAAAGGGGGAACTCTCAGCGGCGGCGAACAGCAAATGTTGGCGATCGCCCGGGCTTTGATGTCGCGCCCCCGCTTGTTATTATTGGACGAGCCGAGTATGGGATTGGCACCGATGTTAGTCAGTCAAATTTTTGCGATCGTCCGCGATATTAATGCTGAAGGAACAACTATTTTACTGGTAGAGCAAAACGCCCGCATGGCTTTAAGTGTAGCCCACCGCGGCTATGTCATCCAAACAGGTCAGGTTGTAGTCGCCGGTACTGCTAGCGATTTGCAGTCAAATGAAACTGTTCGCAAAGCGTATTTAGGCGAAAGTTAAATATGGGCATGGGGCATGGGGCATGGGGCATGGGGCATGGGGCATTGGTTATTGAAACTGACAAATAACCAATAACAACCAACAAATAACAAATAACAAATAACAAATTACCCCATTTGCGATCGCAACTTCCCCGTTTCCAATTCCGTCTCAAAAGCCGCCCGCACCTTTTCCCACTCCACTTGGGCTTCCAACAGGCGATCGCGCGCCGTACTCACATCAAAAACCTGTTCCCCTCCCGACTCAACCGCCAAACGACCCATATACTCCAACTCCTTGCAAACAGCAGAAAAAGACACGGCTCCTAAATTGGCGCTGCTCGACTTCAGCGTGTGAGAAGCGATTTTTAAACTATCAGCATCACCGAGAAAAATAGCCTCCTTAATTGTTTCTAAATGCTGCGGTGCGTCTAACAAATATATCTTAATCAGCTCCCCCAAAAAATCCGGGTCTTCCTCATCGTCTAGCTCGCGGAGATTCTGCAAAACATGAAAATCAATCGGCGAATCTGCTCCCGGTTTGACGCTCAAATATCCAGCAGCATCACTGTCAAGTTTATCGGAAATATCTTGATTTTTTGGCTCAGTAACGGCATCCAATTCCTCCCGATGCAGAGGTGAGCACTTACTCAAGGCGATCGCCAACTCTTCCCGGCGCACTGGCTTAGTAATATAATCGTCCATACCTGCCTCCAGACACTTTTCGCGATCGCCCTGCATCGCATTAGCAGTCATCGCAATAATTCTCGGCTTCTTGTTAGCAGGCCATTCCTGACAAATGCGGCGCGTCGCTTCCAACCCGTCCATGTTCGGCATCTGCACATCCATCAGCACAACATCGTAAGATTGCCGCTTCAGGGCCTCCAAAACCTCCAACCCATTAGCAGCAATATCAGCCCGATATCCTATCCTGTCTAGCAAATGCGTAGCGACTTTTTGATTCACCACATTGTCCTCGGCCAGCAAAATCCGAATCTGACTAGAATTAGCTGCATCCTGTCCGGCCGAATTGGTAGCAATTTGCCTCAAAACAGCCGGCGTCCGCTGCACGCGGTGCTGTTCTTGAGAATTTTCAAAATACTTCAATCCCGAAGTCAAAGTCACCACATTTGAAACTTCTCCCCTGCCGCTTTTTCCGGTAACATATCCAAAAACTTGCAGCAACACATTATAAAACTGTGACTGTTTTAGAGGCTTAGTTAAAAAAGCCGAAAAATGTACTTCTGTAGTTTCAAGTTTTTTCCAAACTTCCGCCTTGCTTAAATAAGTAAACAGCACCAAAGGTAGCGCAACTTTGCGAGGGTTTTTAACTTTGATGGCATTCGGATTTAGGTCGTCGCCGCCAGATAAATTGCTCAGCTCAAATTTCCGAATCTCCACAGCCAAAGCCACACCGTCCATATCTGGTAGATTCATCGCCAAAATAGCTAAATCGATCGCCGAGTTTTGTTTGATGATTTCCAAAGCCTCAGCACCGGAAGTTACAGCCATCGGTATCATTCCCCAAGACTCTGCCTGCCGGCTCAAAACTTGCCGATTAATGGCATGATGCTCGACAATTAACAAGTGCTTACCAGCGGCAAATTCCGGCTTTTTTTCCTCAGTCAGGATTTCATTAGCTTCAGCAATAACCGTGAAATAAAAAATCGAACCCGAACCCGATATCGACGGGGAAGTAAATTCTGCAGGCGACCTTCCAGCGGTACTGTGTCCGATCGCAGAAACTGCCGGTTGAGACTTAGAACTTCCCGGACCAACCTGGCTGACAACCCACATTGTACCCCCCATCAGATCGCTCAAACGCTGGCTGATAGCCAGTCCCAAACCCGTCCCGCCGTAATGTCGCGTTGTCGAAGCATCCACTTGCGAAAAAGCTTTAAACAGGCGATCGATCCGGTCTGGCGGAATGCCAATTCCCGTATCTTGGACAGCAAATTGAATCTCGTATTGTCTGCTATCTGCCAACAGTCTCTGGTTAATTACTAACGGTTGCGGCTCTAGAATATTGATTATTTCCGGCGAACTCTTAGCAGCTACCTGCTCAACTTTTCTAGCTGTACAGCAGACGACAATTTCTCCTGATTCTGTAAACTTAACTGCATTTCCTAGCAAATTTACCAATATTTGGCGCAGCCTCGTGACATCTCCTAAAATGTTTTTCGGAACAGAACTGTCAATAAAGTAAGCCAGCTCTAAACCTTTTTCTGAGGCTCTCGGAGCCAGCAATTCTAGAGATTCTTCTATACAGTTTTGCAGTTCAAAGGGACTGCGTTCCAAATCCATTTTTCCCGATTCAATCTTGGAAAAGTCTAGGATATCGTTAATAATAGTCAGCAAAGCATCGCCGCTGGTGCGAATTGTCTCCACAAAATCCCGCTGTTCTGGAGTTAGATCCATATCGAGCAACAAACCCGTCATCCCGATTACCGCATTCATTGGAGTGCGAATTTCGTGACTCATAGTCGCTAAAAATTCGCTCTTAGCTCTGTTAGCAACTTCCGCCGCTTGTCGCGCTTGATCCAAAGCTTCATTTTGCTCGGCCAACTGTCGCTGTCGCTGAACTTCCGTTTCTAAAAGTTGTGCTTGAGCTAACGTAATTCCGACTTGAGCGGCAACATCTTCTAACAGTTCAATTTCGTCGGAATTCCACTGGCGAGTGGCATCGCACTGGTGCAAAGTAATAATTCCATTCGGTTCTCCTTGATAGGAAGTGCGAACCGCCAACATAGATTTTAATCCGATGCGGCGGCACATCGGCCCCGAAGATTCCAGCAAAGGGTCGGCAAACACATCGGGAGATGCCAGGGCTATATCTTCAGCGAGGAGTTTTTCTGTGTAGGGGTTATAAGTGACAGAAAGTTCTAAATCTAAAGCGGATTCGTGGCCTGGCTCTAAGTATTCCGCGACGCAAGGAAGGTGCGGATAAGGTTCGGAAAGATAGGTGTGAATTGTACAGCGATTGACGCCAAATACGCGACCGATTTGGGTGGCGGTAGTCTGAAAAATTTCTTGAGTATCTAAAGTCGATCGCACTTTTTGAGTTATTTGTTTGAGTAGTAAAACGCGCTGGTACTGACCTTGCAAAGTTCGCTCTCGCTCTTCGCGGGCAATTTCCGCGCCGATATAATTGCCCATCAACTTTAAAATTTCAAAATTCAGCGGTTTCAAAGGAGATTTAGTGGTGCGGGAAGTAAAGCTCAAAGTGCCAAAAATTCGCCCTTGCACTATTACCCTCGTCCCCACAAAAGCCTCCAACTTGCGCACGCTGTAAGCGGGGTGGTTGCGCCACGGAGTAGTGCCGGCTGATTCGACAGAAATAGGTTCGCTCGATCGCAAAACCTCTCGCTCGAAGGTTCTGCTCAAAGCAAAACCGTCTCCTTTAGCAAATCCAAAGGGAAAATCTTCCGGTACATAAGCCGCGATCACTTCGTAGCGATCGCCCAAAACCCTGCCCAACAGCCCGATATCCATCCCAAACTGACTGCAACCCATTGCCAGCAACCGGATCGTTCGATCGTCAAAAGAGCCTTCCGAACCCACCATTACCTCGTAGAGCGATCGAATTGCCCGCTCGCTTTCCCGCAGATCCTCAACCCCTTCGACGCGGTTGCAGACATCGTGCAAAGTTCCTAAAATTCCCGCTATTTCGCCTTGGTAATTACGCCGGACTTGGGCAAATATTTCTACTGAAATAAAGCCCGAATTACTGTGAATTCCCAAGGAGTTTTTCCCCGACTCCGACTTGCACTTAAATCGCAGTTCTCGTCGTTCAAATTCCGACTTGCCCGACAGCAAAGACTCCAATAAATTTTCACATTGCGCGCGCTCATCTGGATGCACCCAATCTAAAAAATTAGTTTGCAAACTTTCGGAAACCGAAAAACTCGTAATTTCCGTCCAAGCGCGGTTGAGAAATGTCCAAACCCCCGCCGCATCTATCTGGAAAATTACTGTTGCTTTTAAAGAGTCAAATAGTTGGAATTGCTCCTGATTATGAGCGCGGTTTGTGAGTTCTAACTGCTTGTTTGCAGTAATATCTGTATGAGTTCCTACTACCCGCAGCGGTTTGCCCGTAGCGCTGCGCAAAACTTGACCCCGGTTCAGTACCCAGAGAGTGCTGCCGTCTTTACAGTACATCCGATATTCTGCTGCAAAATCCGGTGTCTTTTGGGCGAAGTGCTCTTCTAAAGCTGCCTTTACTGCGTCAATATCATCTCGGTGGATGCGACTCCACCATTCCGATCGGCGATTCGAGATTTCCCCTTCTTGGTAGCCCAGCATTTCTTGCCACCGCGCCGAATAAAAAAACTCATCTGTTTCGAGATTCCAGTCCCAGATCCCCTGATTGTTGACTGCAGGGGGGAGATTTTGCTGCTCTACGAAACTGTTGTGAGAAATTTCAGCTACGACGTGGCTATTTGCTCCCGTCCGCTGTATTTCTGCTGAGAGTCTTTTGTATTGAGCGTTGCTAGATTCTAGCTGGCGCTGCAAAGCGATCAAGCCAGAATGAAGAGATTTTGAATCCAGCGCTTGTAAAAGGATAGTTTTAGGATTGACAATGCCGATCGGGTGATTGCTTTCGTTGAGGACTAATAAAGGCAACTGGCAGTAGTTTTTTTGCAGCAGGGCGACTGCTGCTTCGAGGGTAGAGTGCGATCGCACCAGCGGTGGCGAACTGCTGCAAATCGCTCCCGCTTTAATTTTGTTGGAGTCTCTTCCCAGGGCCTGCAACTGCACGATGTCCCGCGAACTTACCACGCCAACCAGTTTATGAATGTTGGGATTTGTAAATTTGGAATTTTGAGCAGCACCACTCGAGTGTTGTTCGGGGGTTTCAGTGATTAATACATAGCTAACATTGTGTCTGAACATCAGTTGCGCCAAATAGCGAACCGAAGAAGTAGCAGGAGCGTGAATAATTCGCGAGGCTGCGATTTGAGGGATTTGATAAAGTTTAATTAAACTCGCGGGCAGCTCTAATTTCGGATGCTGAATTGGCAGCGGCGGAGGGAACGCGAAAGCCGCAGGTGGCGAAGCGCTGCTAATTGCTTTTTGTGTTGATTCCCCAATTCCCTGCAACATTTGCACCAAGCTTTGAGAGCTAATTAAACCGACAAGTTCTTCAGTGTCGCTGACGATGGGCAAATGGCCGATTTGATTTTTCTCCAGCAGATTTGCTAAGGCAAAAAAGTCGGGAATTTCCGATTCTCGGGCTACAGTTACGGTTCTGATCATGATTTGCTCGATCGCAAATCCCCTCAAAGCAGCGCCGATCGAATTTAGCTGTACGACATCTCGCGTTGTAAAAATCCCCAGCACTGTCTGGCCGCCCGCATAGGGAGCTTTTGAGCCGTTGAGACCCAGCCCGTTTCCTCCTCCTGCCTGTACCGCACGCGGTACGCCGTTGTAGAAACCCGACTGTTCCCGCGATTGTGCGGAAGTCCCGTTCGTGGGATTTCCGAATTGAGAATTCCCGCGCGGTTCTACCACGAGGACGTAACTGGCTCCTGTGCTGCTCATCAGCTCGATCGCCTTTTCTACGGGCGTCTCAGGGGTGACAGTGAGGGGATTGCGGTTGATGACCTGACTGAGGGAGGGAATAAACATCAGGGGGCATAAAAGTGATATTTGTTGGAAAAAGCCGATCGCGAGCAGCAGGTTGATTGAGAGGCTTTGCCCGCGAGATTTCCCAGCGCGCTCAAAGTTTCTGTACGATTAGACTCACTCCTACTTCCAGCATCTTGGCATTGAAAATTAATTCCGTGCCAATTCCTGATAATTGACCGGTTCTGACTTTCAGAACCAATGCTATCTGCCAGAGGGCGGACATGAAGGCTGGCGGGCAATTCCTCGCTTAGCGTAACTGCTGCGGGTTTACAAGCAAGAATTTCTGCGATTGTCTAGACTGCACCCTACTTTCTCGCCCTCAACGGAACTCTTGCTCGGATTCTGTTTGAGGCAAGATACCTGCACGCTACCAATTTACCAGCGACAGGAGGGGAATCACAACATGACGATTTAGGTATTGCAACTGTGCAATTAGGGGTTCTAGGGTTCGAGGGTTCGAGGGTTCGAGGGCTAAACAGGCAGAAAATAAATAATTCCGATCATAACTAATTGTATCTTATCCCAATTATGACCCCGAGGATTTGAGCTTCAATTCTGGCGATCGAACTTGATGAGAATAGCGCTGTTCCCCGGCACCGCAAAACTCGCATTGCCACCCTTCAGCGTTAAGCTACCAACAACCTCATCCATTTTGTTAGAACTGAACTCCCGCACCGTGCCCTTACCGGCTTTTATCAGAGCCGAAATATCTGCATTTACTGTGTAAGATTTGGCTCGATCGTTGACAACAAGCAAGTAAACATTCTTGCTAGCATCGAGAGTTGCAACTGCCATTATATCCGAACTGTTAGTGATAGGAAAAAAGGTAGCTTTCCCGCCCTGCAAAGCCCTAATTCCCATCCGCAAAGCATAGTAGCCTGCGCGCCGTTTTCCCCCGTCCCCTAGCAAACCTTCCGCCACTGCGGGCTTGCCCCAGTCGTACAAACAGAATATGTGACTGCCGTAAATATAATTATCCCCCGGTTTGGAACCTCGAATCAAATTCTTAATCAAATTTAAAGCTAAAGATAAATCGCCGTAGCTAATGTTGTAAGTTCCCCATTCTCCGACCCAAAGCTGCGAGTTAGCGCGGACAGTACCGTTCATCCAGCCGCGCACTTTGCGGGTGTAGGTAGAAATATCTGCATCGTAGTTGTGGACATTGACTGTATTGAAATAATTCGGTATTTCCTGCAAAGCACTAGCTGGCCAATTGCTGCCACCTACGGTTTTCGGGCCGTGGATGCGGTAAGTGCGATCGGGCAAATAAGTTTTGTAAACAAACTCGATCGCATCTTTTGCCACTTTAACCAACTCAAAATAGTCAGCCCTAGTCCCGCCCCAACCCTGAGCGCGATTGTCCGGTTCGTTATGAATTTCCCAATCATCAACGCGGTAATCATTGCGAACATTCAGCCAATAAACCGTAGCAAAAACGTGTTCCCACCACTCGTTCCAATCTTCTTTTGCGCGCGGGGGATTCAGTTGCAGCGCCCAACTCGGATTCCAGTTATTATCAACATTCCGAATACTCACAACCGGGCGAATATTTGCTTGTTTGAGACTATTAAAAATAGTCCGGGCATTGCCTTGCCAAATTATACCCGGTTTTCCCGACCACCAATAATCGCTACCCTGGGGCGGAGCGGTCATAATCCGATCCCAATGTGCCCAATTAATTATATTTGGATTTGCCTTAATTTGGGATATTTCCGGCCACCCGTATTTACCATCATCGTCTTCGGCTTCCCATCGGGACATCCCGCCGTAAATGCGGTAGGTATTAATCCCCAAATCTTGCAAATCTTTGATGTCGAAATTGATATGGCCCTCGACTGCACCGATGTAGCGAGTGCTAACACCCGCAGAATTTCCGGAAATTTTAATTGTTTCGATGTTTTGAGAAAAAATTGTCGTTCCGCTGAACAACGCTAGGCTGAGGGCCATTAAAATGCCTAGCGTAAAATTCCGAATAGTTGTTTTTGATAACATTCGGTTAATAACTAATGACTAAGTAGGTCGGCGAGAAAAAACAAAACTATGTTAAGATAGATAAAGAAAGATATATCTATAGTGAGGCAACAAAT